>CAYLSF010000019.1:7491-21843 GCA_964385675.1 uncultured Saprospiraceae bacterium | reverse complement strand
TATGAACATATTTCGGATGTAACCGTCGATAAAGAAGAAGATAATCATTATGTTTTAGCATATTCCGTCGCCAAGTGGTATTTAGAAGATACCAAACGTGCAGGAATCACTATTTAAAAAGCCTATTTGGGATAGTCCAAATAGGCTTTCTTCATTAATGTAAATGATAATCTGTATATTCATCTTAATTCTCCATTCTTATTCCTATTCGAGTCGCTTCAACTCCAGTTTCAAATTATCCTGCTTAAAGGTACTTGTCCCTGTCCATAACACTTTTTCTCCATCAAACTTTACCAACCATTGATTCAAAAGTTGTTTTGAAGGACATTGAATATTCATAATTGGTAAATGACGATTCATAGACCATGTTCCAGAATCGGAAGGATGAAATAAACATTTACCTCCTTCATAAAACTCAATCCAATCCCCAAAAGGATGAGTTGCTCGTACGCTATCTTGAGTGTATTGAGTTACCGTCCATTTTCCAAGAATTTCTTCTTCAGGTTTCATGGGGCGCTTATCCGTCTTCAATAAATACATTTTTAAACCATTAGAATTAACTTTTGTATCTGTTCCTGTCCACACCACTGTATCGGATTGATTACTAACCAACCATTCACTATCATTATCCGCTTTTATTTGACTTTTGATAGCCAAAATATCATTCGGTAAGGTTGCCACTGTACCACTATCTACAACCTCACTACCATATCCCATGCTATACTGATCATTTGCAATTTCATACCATAACCCAGAAGGTGGCATTTTTAATTTATCTCGTTCTATGGTGATGACTTGCCATATTCCATCTATATTGAGCTGCTCTTTTTCTGACTCACAACTCCCCCCAATTATTGTAATTCCAATAAAAAATAATATAGTTTGCCATTTTATCATAGCGGTCTCATTTTGGTTGATTTAATTATTAAACGAAGGTAAAAATTAATCCCGATAGCTACGGTTGAAAATCAAAAATTCAGTTATAATTCAATAAAGACTCTTTTTTAAAACCAAAAATACTGCCTACATCTTAGCTGCCGCTCGACGAATATATTTCTCCAACACATCCGCAGATTGAAGTCCTAAAACCGTGAATTTATGATTTAATTTGAGTGTAGGCACAAGGTTTACGAAATTATCTTTAGCGTCTTGAATATAATTTTCACAAGCTGCTAAACCTGCTTCAGTCGATTTAAACTGTTCAATAATGGCTGATGGTACACCCGATAAAGTAGCTTGTTCTGATAAATAAGTATGATCTTCCAAGTTTTGACCTTCTTCAAAATAACCATAAAATAACCGCATGGCTAAATCATATTTTTGTTGTTTGTCTTCCACTAACCAAACCAGTCGATGTGCTTCCATACTATATGGAATAAACTCAATATTTCTATAGCTAATTTTTATCCCTTCAATCTCCGCTTCCTTACGTAAACTTCGCCCCATGCCCGGTTTGGTCTTTTTGGCAAAATGCGATTTATGAACGCCCCCTTTTGGAATATGAGGATATAATAAAAAGGGCTTAACCTCTATATCTAATTGAATATCCGGTGCTAGTAATTGTTGTACTCGTTCCAATCTAGCCTTTCCTAAGTAACACCATGGACAAATAAAATCAGATATAAACTCTATATGTACAGTTTTCATATTTTAGTGATTAGTGATTAGTGATTAGTGATTAGTGAAAGTACCGTGTTTTGTGAAGAATTCAATATCTTAATAAGATTTATGTTAGTAAAAAGAGATAACTATTTACCAATTATAATTTTTTACACAAAAACTAACCACGAGTCACTAACCACAGATTACCAACCCCTAACTTTTTGTTAAAACCATCGTTGTATGTAAAGGTGTGCAACAAATAAATGTGTACAATAAATAATAGATAGTCTTTATTTACAAAAAATACAGATAATCCTGTCAATCTTGTAAAGCCTGTCTAATAATAGTTGTAAATTAGCCGTTCTAAAAAAAAATTAACGTTGAATACAAATATCACTTTTGAATATCCTACTTGGTTCATCCTCTTGTGTTTATTGCTAGGACTAGCGTATGCACTAATCTTATACTTTAGGAGTAAGACCTTCAAGGAACAATCCCCCTTATTGACATGGGGATTAGGAATCTTACGTTTCTTATCCGTTAGTACCATTGCTATTCTATTATTAGCTCCTTTTATCAAGTCTTTGCAATCTGATATTAAAAAACCAATTATTGTATTGGCTCAAGATCAATCAGAATCTATTGCTTTAGATTTGAAAGATACAGCGGCTTATCAAACGGCTTTTAAAGATTTAAAATCAAAACTGGAGGAAAAGTACGATGTCAAGGAATATGCCTTTGGCGATGAAGTCCGAGAAGGGGTAGATTTTCAATTTAAAGATAAGGTGAGTAATCTGTCGGATGTGTTGAAAGAAATGTATGACTTATACAGCGACCAAAATTTAGGTGCGATTGTATTGGCATCTGATGGAATTTACAATGAAGGTAGCAACCCGATTTATGCAGGCACAA
The DNA here is from genome assembly GCA_964385675.1 of uncultured Saprospiraceae bacterium. Taxonomy (GTDB): domain Bacteria; phylum Bacteroidota; class Bacteroidia; order Chitinophagales; family Saprospiraceae; genus CAYLSF01. The sequence continues at coordinate 19,329 of CAYLSF010000019.1, read as the reverse complement.
AGTTAAATGCACCGATTTATACCATTGCATTAGGGGATACGACACCCAAAAAGGATTTAATTTTAAAGAGAGTCTTTCATAATAAAATAGCCTATCTTGGTGATAAATTTGGGATTCAAGCCGATGTGACGGCTCAAAATTGCTTAGGAGCGAGTACGGTTTTACAAGTTTTTAAAGTCGATAAAGGTCAAAAACCGAAGAAGCTACAAGAGTTTCCAATTAAGGTCAATGAAAAGGATTTCTTTACGACGCAAGAAATTATTTTAAATGCTGACCAAAGCGGTGTGCAACGGTATCGAGTGCAAGTCGCTGCTGTAAATGGTGAAGTGACCAGAGTGAATAATGTGCAAGACATTTTTGTAGATATACTAGATGCTCGACAAAAGATTTTGGTTTTAGCGAATGCACCACATCCTGACATAGCGGCATTACGTCAAATCATTTCTAAAAATAAAAACTACGAAGTCAAAGTCGATTACATCAGTAATCCAAGACAAAATATTCCTGATTTCAACTTTGTGATTTTACATCAAATCCCAAGTACCAATGTAGATGTTACGTCTATTTTGAAAAAAATTAATGATGCAAAATTACCTCGTTTATTTATTTTAGGTAATCAATCGAATTTAGCGGTATTCAATAAAGCACAATCTATTTTGAGTGTGAGCGGTAATACTCGAAATACTAATGAAGTACAATCGAATGTCTCCAATAATTTTGATGTATTTATCATAGATGAGCGGGTCAAAAAGGAATTTAAACGATTTCCGCCTTTGATTGCCCCATTTGGAGAATTTTCTGCTGCCCCCGATGCGGAGGTCTTAATGTATCAAAAAATTGGAAATGTAGATACGCAATATCCCTTGATGGTATTTGGTGAAGAGGAGGGTAATAAAGTAGGAGTCATTGCTGCGGAAGGTATCTGGAAATGGCGGATGTTTGATTATTTACAACATCAAAATCATGAGGTTTTTGAAGAACTCTTCGGTAAATTGATTCAATACTTGACGTTAAAAGAGGATAAGCGAAAATTCAGAGTGAGTGTATCCAAAAGTATTTTTAATGAAAATGAATCTGTTACTTTTGATGCCGAACTCTATAACGAAAGTTATGAGTTGATTAACGAGCCTGATGTTAGCTTGACGATTACCAATAGTCAAGGCAAAGATTTCAATTATACCTTTAATAAAACGGATAAAGCCTATATCCTTGATGCAGGCTTATTAGCCGCAGGGAATTATTCCTTTGAAGGTAAGGTCAATGTAAAAGGACAACAACTCTCCTATAAAGGACAATTCTCCGTCCGTCCAATCCAATTAGAAATATTTGAAACCACGGCTAATCACAACCTAATGAAACAATTAGGCGAGCGATTTGGTGGACATTCTTTTTATGAAACCCAACTTCCTGCCATAGCCGATTCCATCGCTGCAAAAGGGACAATTAAGCCTGTTTACTACGATACGCTAAAAACACGCTCTGTTATCAACCTAAAATGGTTGTTTTTCTTGATTCTGTTTTTACTATCGCTAGAGTGGTTCTTGAGGAAATATTTTGGGGCGTATTGATTTTTTTTATCAGCTAAGCATCGGATGCCTTTATAGACATCCGATGCTTAGCTGATGCTTAAGCCATTAGATAAAATTATTAACAAAGATTAAAGTCATTCCAAAATAATGTGTATATTTGGATGTATCTGTGCTTGATTCTAGTTGATATTATCAAACAATATAAAGTATTATAACTCAATAAAGTATTTACCGTTATTTGCCAATAAAATTTTAAAACAAAACTACTTAAACCAAAAATCGCCAATAACACCAATGATAACTTTATTGAATCCTAAGAAACTTAGTTGATAATCCCTTGAAGACATCGGTGCAGTTATTTCATATATTTTTATAATTAATGGACTAAAATCTAGTGTTTGGACATAGGTATTAGTGTATTTGGTGCTTTGTTGGTTTTTGAATTAGCCATAATTTAAAAATTATCAAACCCCTCAAAGTGATATAACATGAAGAAGTTTTTACAAAAATTTGGACGATTGCTCTTAATTTTAGGCGTCGTTTTAGCGATTGGAATTTATTTTCTGCTCCGATATTTCGCTATTGATAAGCAACCTTTCCCAGAACCACCAGACGATACTGTTTATTATGCTGCAGATGGAGAAGTAACGCCCTATGAGACATTGGATCAAAATTTAAATTGGGAAGAGCAACAATATCTTTGGTTTTTATCTCAAGGGTCTGAAATTATACCCTATTCTTGGTTTACGCACTTAGAGCAAAAAGATACAACTAGCCTTTTTAGAAGCGTGAAAAATATGTCTAAATTTGGTTTTACGCAAGTAGATAGTTCAACGTATAATCCATCTGGCTTACCCGTGGGTTTTTCTATTTCAAATAAAACGCCTTATGGCTCAAAAAATGAAACAACATACAAAGAATCTTATGTAGGACTAACCTGTTCGGCATGCCATTCTAATCAATTGTCGTATGAAGGTAAACGGTATATTATAGATGGTGCGCCCTCCACAGCTTATTTTATTGGTTTTTTGGCAGAGTTGCTTGAAGCCATGATTGCGACTTCAGAAGATCCTGCTAAGTTTGAGCGATTTGCTAATAAAATAATAGGAGAAAAGTCTTCTAAAGAAGACCGTGAGGCATTACATATTGAGTTTATGAATGAAATCGGACGACTCAATTATCGTCAAGAGGTGAATAGCCTACCAGACTTGCCATTAGAGTTTACAGGACATGGACGGATTGATGCTTTTGGTAATATTCAAAACGCTGTGGGTACAATAGCGATAGATAATCCAAATAATAGAGTTAGACCCGATGCGCCTGTATCTTTACCCTTCCTGTGGGGAACACATCAATCTGACTTTGTACAATGGATAGGCTCGGCTTCTAATGAGCCTAGAAGTGTAGGGCCTGTTATCCGAAATGTGGCGGAGGTTTTAGGGGTTTTTGGTAAATTAAAAATAGAGCCTACTAATCTAAAAAAGCATAAATATAAATATACTTCAACATCAGATTATTATGGACTGGGTTTGTTAGAAGGATATATCAAAAAACTAGGCTCTCCAAAATGGCCAACTTCCTTTCCCAAAGTAGATAAAAAATTATTGGCTAAAGGGAAGGCTCTTTATACAACATATTGTGGAAATGCAGGAACGCCTAATGCTAATTCTGGTAATAATTGCCATCAGATTATACCTACGGATAGTGTTCACTTAAAGCAATATAAAATTGCTAAAACCATGGTGTATCAGCCAGGTATGATGACTGATAGTAAAACTGCTCATAATGCGGCATTTAATGTAATGGAAACAGGGATTTTGGATGGTGCTCCTATTGGTGTTTTGTCGGGTGATCCATTGGGTATTCCAAAAGATCCTGAAAAATATGTTATAAAATTAAAACTAGAGCGTGGGCAAGCTAGGGCTAGTGACATGGTGGTGAATGGTGTGGCTGGATTAGTCTTTAAAAAGCCAGGTAGAGTCGTTATTGCGGATCAAGGAACAAGTTTTGCGAGCGATCCTAGCTTAACAAATAAAGAAAAAATCCAAAATATTAAGAGTCAAGCTAAACCACAACTTAAACAATTAAAAGCATTGAGTGCAAAAGGTACATTACCACCTGATACAACATTGTACTATAAAGCTAGACCTTTAAATGGTATTTGGGCAACAGCACCATATTTGCATAATGGTTCTATACCTAATTTATGGGAGTTATTGAAAAAGCCTGAAGATAGAGTTCAATCTTTCTGGACAGGAAGTATTGAATTTGACCCTGTAAATGTGGGCTTTAAAACAGATAAAGTTACGAACTCAACATTTTACTGGACAAGGAAAAAAGATATGCCTGGTATTTCGGAAGAAGATGCAAAGAAAGTTGGCGATGAAATTCAAGAAGGAAATTCTAATCTAGGTCATAGTTTTGGTACACAGCTATCAGATGAAGATAAATGGGCGTTAATTGAATTTATGAAAACGCTATAGCGATAATCAACTATTGAGTTGAAATAGGATTGGAAAGGTTGATACTTAGTTTTTCAATACAATTTGATAACTTCGTATCAACCTTTTTCTATTGAAGAAGTTCTGAAAATATAAATCAGACAGGATTTACAGGATTTACAGGATGAGTCCAGTCATTGATTATAAGTCTTTTTGATTTGTCCTGTAAATTTTGTAAAAATCACGATGATCAAAATCATGCAAACGATATTATCTGCTTTTCAACAAGGCTATAGAGAGATTTGGCAAGATAAACGAACGCTCTGGGCAAGGCTGATTTTGCCGTTACTATTATTGGCGTTTGGACTGTGGATTTTGACCATGAGTTTAAGTAGCGGGGCAAGTAGTGAGGATAATGCTAACACCACCGCACAAGTCACAACGCCCGCTAAATCTAGAGTCGCTCTAGTGGATAATAATCAAGGAGAAGCATTGATAAAGCAGTTAAAGCTGCGAAAAGACATTGAATGGATAACACGAGATAGTGCTGATAATCTAGAAGCGGAGATAGAAATGGATAGTTTTGATATGGCGATTGTGATAGATGAATATTTTGATGATGCTCTAAAAAACGACAGAACGGGAGAGGTTTTAATTTACTATAATTTATTCACACAAGAGACGCAAGAAAGTTTGATGGATAATATCAAGTGGTACGAAAATCAACTCTTACGTAAGCGACTAGATTCTTTAAATTTATCGGAAGACTTAACCGATCCTATTAATATTAGTGGCATACAAACACAATCTTTATCCGAATCAGGTAGTTCAGCCCTTTCGGGAATTGGCAGCTTTTTTATATTATTTATCTTCTTTTATGGATGGCTAGGCGTTATTTATCCTGCTTTGACATTGTTTACAGCTGAAAGCATTAATCCATTATCAATATTAGAACGAGATAAAGGGAGTGTATTTACAGGAAGATGGTTGGCTGTTATTTCTATGGGATGGATATATAGTGGCTTATTTTTAGGTATTTTATATTTATTAGTACATGTAAATAGTGGATTTAAAGGAATGTATGCGGGTATTGCTCAAGCTAGTTTTGATACCTCTATGTTGGGTTGGGTATTTTTAAATTTAATTCCATTGGTTATATTATTTGGGAGTTTTGTGAGTTGGTCGGTACTCAAAAATAGTACGTTTAAGGAAAGTCAAAATAAATTACAACCCCTTAAAATTACGATTTTTGTCTTGCTATTGATGGGGGTAACACAGAGCTTTGGATTCAATTATTTAACCTCTATTGTGCCTGTATTAGGAAGTGGAAGTGTGAGTATTGCGATGTTGGAAGGAGAAACATCTTACGTACATTTATTGTTGGTAATTGGCTGTTTAGTTGGATTATCTTATTTACTTTGGCAAGCAGGATTTAATATTTTCAAAGAGAAAGTAAAAACGCAGGATGATACATTTTTAGCGAATTGAGAGATGAAAATCATTTCTACATCATAATTCTCCATATATCATTTCATTGTAAAACATTTTATCTATTTTTAAGACATTAATTGAACTTACAGTACTTCTAAATATCTTACTACCTATATAAAGTTGGATTGTGTGAATAATTGGTTTTATTCCATAAAGAAAACTTTCTCCCAATAGCTATTGGGATTGACCGTGTAGTCTAGTATTTCAACTCAGTACAATTAGCAGCAATGATCAAATTTGATATTCCTGTAGAAAAAATCCAAGATCAGTATGTGGATGATACCTCTCAATTTATAGAAATTGATGGACTCAATGTTCATTATAAAGATGAGGGCTATGGAGAATCCTTAATTTTGCTGCATGATTCTGTAACCTCATTACATCTGTGGGATAAATGGATTCCGTATCTAACCCAACAGTTTAGGGTAATTAGATTAGATTTGCCTGGATTCGGAGTTACAGGAACAACGATGCAACAATCCTTATCTATCGATCAATATATTTATTTTCTTAAAAAATTTACGACTCAACTGGGACTAGGCTTAGAAGATTTTTACATTGGTGGACTCTCGTTAGGGGGACATATTGCATGGCAATATACCTTGCTGCATCCTTATAAAATTAAAAAACTACTCTTAATCGAATCATTAGGGTATCCTGAACAGACAGGACCTTTTACCTTACGTATGGGAAAAAATTGGTTGGGTAGGATGGTGTTAAGATGGTGGGGTTCAAAGCGATGGATCAGGCGTAATTTGAATAAAGAGTTTGGAGATAAGGGTAAGGTAGATAATGATTTGGTTCAACGAACATTGGATTTAATGTTAAGGAAAGGGAATCGTTCCGCCATGATTCGACTAGCTAACACAAAATCAAAAAACCGGAATCAGCGTATATCTCAGATAAAAACACCGACTTTAATATTACAAGGTACACTTAACAATAATAAAAATAGATTTTCAGAAGACTTACCAAATGTTCAGCAAATAAACTATGAAGGAATGGGACGTTATTTAATGTTAGAGATACCCGAACGTTCTGCAAATGATGTTATTAATTTTTTACAATCATGATAGCTACAATAGAAATCAGTTTATATCCACTCAATGATGATTATATCAATAATGTATTGGAATTTATAGAGGCACTCCATCAACACGAAGGACTAAATATAGAAACAAATGGAATGAGTACCCAAATATTTGGAGAATATCACACTGTGATGCGAGTATTGCAATCTGAAATGTTTGAAACCCTACAAAAATACAATGCTATTTTTGTTCTCAAAATTGGAAAAGGAGAACTTCGATATCAAGAAACCTAGTAGGTTGACATGCACCTAATCAAACAGGCAACATAGTCATTAGCCTTTATTGATTTATTGAGAAATACACTTCTGTAGAGTTCCCTATCAACTTAGATTTAGTTTAGCCTTTAGAGATATGGAAAAAATATACCTTGATTTTCAAATATATAAACATATTTATTTTAATAATTCTTTTTACTAAAAATACATTTGCCTTTCATCCTTAATAGGGTTAATCATAAATCTTAAATTGGATTACACACAAATGACAAAAAAAGTTGATGTGTAAATATTTTTAGGTAAGGTAATTGCAGTACAACACATCACGAATACAGTCGATCAAAGACATAAAAAACTAAAGGCTTATGAAAAGCAAAATTAACACTTTATTGGTTTTGACATTATTGGTATTGCAAGCTTCACTTTACGGACAAGAATGGGCAAAAGCATTTGGGAATCAATATTTAGATCAAGGAGCGGATATAGCCATTGACGGATCTGGTAATGTGTATATGACGGGATTCTTTCAAGGTACAGTAGATTTTGATCCAAGTGCAAATGTAGCGAATTTGAATAGTGCTGGAGAGCGAGATTTCTTCATGGCAAAATATGACGCACAGGGGAATTACCTTTGGGCAAAAGCAATCGGCGGTGGTGGAAATGATCACGCAAGAAGTATTGTAGTGGATATTACAGGAAATATTTTTGTGGCAGGAGAGTTTTCAAACATTGTAGATTTTGATCCTGGTGTAGGATTTAGTTTGCACACAGGTCAGGGTAATGCCGATGTATTTGTTGCCAAGTACAATCCACAAGGAAATTTTGTATGGGCAAAATCATTTGGTGGTGCCGGAATTGATAATTGTAGAGATATGATGCTAGACAATAGTGGAAATATCTTTGTTACAGGTGTTTTCCAAGGTACGGCTGATTTTGATCCAAATGGAGGCGTTTCAAATATGACAAGTGCAGGAAATCTAGATACCTATATTTTGAAGTTAGATCAATTTGGAAACTACTTATGGTCAAAGTCTATTGCAGGAATGGATAACATCTTATCAAATCAGTTTGTACTAGACAATAATGGAAATATATTAATTGCTGGAGAATTTCAAGGCGTAGCAGATTTTGATCCATCTGGAGGAGTTTTACATCAGACGAGTGTAGGAACATTTAGTGGCTTTTTTGCTAAGTACAAGGCTTCAAATGGCGATTTATTGTGGGCTGATATGATTGGAGGTAGCGGTTTTGAAAGAGCAAAAGGTGTAGCAGTAGATGTACAAGATAACATCTACATTACGGGAGTATTTAGAGGTACAGTTGATTTTGACAATAGTACAAATGATACTTACGTAACAAGTGCAGGAGATCAAGATTGTTTTGTAGCTAAATATACACCTACTGGTAATTTTTTGTGGGCAAACCACATTGGAGGTTCAGGTAATGACATTGGAGTGGATATTGAAGTAGATGATTTTTCTACTGTTTTTGTATCTATGCTTTTTAGAAATACAGCAACGGTATATGATTTTCAAAATCAACCAAAGGCTTCTTTTACTAGTAATGGAAGTTCAGATATTGGCTTATTTAAATTCGATAAGTCTGGGACTTATCTTTGGGGTAAAAGTGGAGGAGGAAGCAACGGAGATGAACCAACTGCAATTGCTATAAATAATCAAAATAGAGTCTTTACCACAGGATGGTTTCAAGGCAGCTCTTCTTTTGCTGGCAATAACTTGGCTAGTCTAGGAGGCAGAGATGTTTTAATGATAAAGTTGAATATGAGTGGTGTCGTTTCTACACAAGAACAAGAGGAGTTAGATGCCGCTGAGTTTAAAGTATTCCCAAATCCAAGTAATGGTTTATTCAACTTAGAGATCAATGAATTTGAAGGAGAAGAATTAGAAGTAACGATTATGGATGTTACAGGAAGAACGGTTGAAACAATTTATTTAGAAGGATATGGTGGTTTCAATTATTTTACACAACAAGTTGACTTGACGGGTAGAGTGAGTAGTGGTTTGTATTTGGTTCGATTGAGAAACGGACAAGGAGTAGTGACTCGAAAATTGATTATACGATAGGTATCAAAACAGAATTTTTGATTCAAAAGGTAACGGATAATACTCGTAATAGTGTTATCCGTTATTTTTTTAGCGTTTTCTAAATAAAAGCCTTTTGGTAAAAATAAAACCAAAGTAACGTCGAATTCATTCGACCTTTTGCCTACAAGTCGAATAAATTCGACTTTACATAACAAAAATGAACATTTGATTTAATGCATTGTATAGTTATTTTTGCTAATGAATAATCTACCAAATATGACTATACTTCGCTCACTTTTAGGGTTACTCATTATATTATCCATAGCACAATGCTATGAACCTGCACATCGTGCAAAAGGTAATCTCTTACCACAAGAACTACAAAAATCATTTCAATCTTTAGATACTAAAACCCAATTTTATAGCGATTGCATACGGATAAAATCCTTGCCCTATCAATCCAAAGCGTTAGATTATGATTTAGCAAAATTATTAAAAATACCAGGTGGTATTCCCCGTAGTAGTCTATCCCAAACGATTATCCCTAGAGGAAAATTTACACTTCAAGATAATTATCAAGCCTTAGTTTTTGATGTGTTAGATACTTTGTGTCATGCCTATACCTGCGTTAATATATTAGATAGAGGCAAACAACGATTGACCAACTTTAGCCATCCATTCGCTTATGTACAAGAAGAAGGGGAACGTCAAAAAATACGAAATGGCTGGTTTGGAGATTATGATTTAGATGGAAAATTGGATCTAATATTTCGAACAGTAGTTAAAGAAAATGGAGTGATTCAAAAGGATAGGGTAGAGGTGAAAATGTGGGATATGTTTGAATTTCGCCCATTAGGTATGGTCAATGAAAAATTATTAAAAGAGAAGTATGTGATGAGGTGATTTAGAATTGGGTGCTTGGAAATTGATAGATTATTATTTAAATTTAAAATATTAACAACCATACGATTATAAATTCATTAACCATCAATACAAAACCATGCAAATCAAATTTTGTGGAGCAGCAAGAGAAGTAACAGGTAGTGCTCATTTGATTACCTTAAAAAATGGCTACACCATTTTACTAGACTGTGGAATGTATCAGGGTAAAAATGATATGTTAGATGACTTTAATGAAGAGTGGCAATTTGACCCAAAGAAGATAGATGTGATGATTTTATCGCATGCGCATATTGATCATTCTGGGCGGATTCCTAAATTGGTAAAAGATGGTTTTAATGGTGAAATCTTATGCACACATGCTACAAGAAGTTTATCGAGTTTGATGCTAATGGATAGTGCAAAGATTCAAGAGCGAGATGCTTATTATCATAATAAACTCAATCCTAAAGATCAAGTAGAACCGCTGTATGATACGGCAGATACCTTGAAAGCCCTGCGTCAATTTGTGGGATTAGGATACAACCGATGGCACTATGTCTGCGATGAATTGTATGTGCAATTTAGAGATGCTGGACATATTTTAGGAAGTGCAAGCGTAACGCTAAAGGTGAATGAGGATGGAAAGGAAACCGTCATTGGTTTTACAGGAGACATCGGCAGACCAAACCGTCCGATTTTACGGGATCCTATTCCAATGCCTGAAGTAGATTATTTGATTTGTGAATCTACTTATGGCGATAAAGAACACCTTGCCCCTCCTGCGGAGTTGGATGAATTATTGGAGATCATTCAAAAAGTTTGCGTCAAGCAACAAGGTAAATTGATGATTCCTGCGTTTAGTATTGGTCGTACACAGGAGATTGTCTATATGTTGGATCAACTTTCAACTTACCGTGAATTACCCCCAATTCCTGTTTATGTTGATAGTCCTTTGGCAGTGGATGCGACAGAAGTCTTTTCAATGCACCCCGAGTGTTTTGATGAAGACTTGAATGAATATTTATTGGTAGATAAAAACCCTTTTGGATTCAAAAAGCTAAAATACCTTCGTACCGTTCGGCAATCTAAGTACCTCAATCGTAGAAAAGGCCCTTGTGTAATTATTTCTGCATCAGGTATGGCAAATGCGGGTCGAATCAAGCACCATATTTTTAATAATATAGATGATCCTAAAAATGGTGTATTGATAGTTGGGTATTGTGCCCCTTACACCCCTGGCGGTAAACTTAAAAGGGGAGCAAAAACACTTAAACTATTTAACAAAGAAGTAGATGTAAGAGCAAAAACTTATACCATGAATTCTTTTTCTGCTCATGCCGATAAATACGAAATGTTGGATTTTATCAAAAACCAAAGAGGTCATGTTAAGAAAGTCTTCTTGGTGCATGGTACACATAATGTGCAAAAAGCGTTTATCAAATTTTTAGGAACATGGGGTTTTGATGACGTATTGGCTCCGAGTTTGGGGGAAATAGTAGAAATAGAGTAGGGGAGCATGCTATTTCAATTGTCTTACAGATTAAAGAACTATCTTTGCATTTAAGACCATTGACGAAACTACGATGAGACTACTATCTATTATCCTACTTAGTATCATATCTATTCAATTAGCTGCTCAATACAGCTACATCCCTTCCGTAAAAAGTTATACGACTAAGGATGGTCTATCTAGTAATGCTGTCCATGATATTTATAAAGATGAAAGAGGCTTTATTTGGATAGGTACGGAGTATGGTCTTGACCGTTTTGATGGTCAAAACTTTGATTTCTTTTCTAAAGAGAATCAAGAAAATATGACTATTGATGCGGTACATAAAATCGCTAGCGATGGGCATGGAAACCTTTGGTTGCTTAAAAGTCGGGAGAAATATCAATATAATTATACGAGTTGTGAACTCAATATTTTTAATATTTATACTAATCAGGCAGTCGATATCAAGACTTACTTCAAAGCGCCATTACCTTTTGATATTAAAGATATTTCTTATTTCCAACAGCTAGAGTTAGAGAATGATACTAAGGCAATTTTTATCCAAATACTCAAAGAAAAAAAAGCATATCTCTATACCAAAGAAGGCGGCTTTAAGCCTTTTGCTGTGCCCAAGGTATTTTTTTTCATAAGT
>CAYLSF010000019.1:0-7473 GCA_964385675.1 uncultured Saprospiraceae bacterium | reverse complement strand
CCTATTACTAGGCTGGAACTTTGAGCAAGACCCCCTTTTGTACCGTTTATCTCCAAACGGAAAAGTGCTAGAGATAATGGATATTAAAGACTATTATATCAATGTTAAAACTTCATCAGGTATTCAAACTTATAGCCATACTTCTTTTTTAAGATTATCAAGGTATTTATTTGAAAATGGATTGAGTAAGGAGACACTCCCTTTAAGCCCTAGCAAGAATATTATACAATCCGCTTATAACGAGCAAGAAAGTCTATTTTGGTTGCGTGATCAGGAATATATGTTCGTCACCAATAAGCAGCAAGAAGTTATCTTTCAGCTTCCTTATCAAGCTTTGGAGACAGAACATCGTTTATTCCCGATATTGTTCGATGGTGAAAAAACTTGGTTTAGTGATGGCGTGCAAGGTATTCAAATCATTACGTTACAGTCAAATCATTTTCAAAATACAAGACCGCTTAATAACGGGAGATCTAACTCTATGCGCGGCATCTTAGAAGATATAAGTGGAAATATTTGGTTTTCAACCATTGACGATATAGGTAAATATGATAAAAACGGTCAGAAAACGGTTTTTCCGACCAATGACTGGTTTACCACCTTTCTGGAAGATAAAAAGGGAAATATCTGGTGGGGAGATAGATATGTTTTTAAAAAGTACAATCCACAAACGAACTCCATAGAAAGTTATAAAACGGATTCGGATAGTTTACCGCACGATTTTTCTTTCTTTTGGTCGCTTTATGAAGCAGAAAATGGCGAAATTTGGATAAGTGCGGGTACACATATTTTTGCATTTAATCCTGAAACAGAGACTTTTCGTAGTGTTGTGGGTTTAGAAAAAGAAGAAGAAGATGGCGAATTTGATATTTATAATATGCAAACTTCCATTTTCAATCCAAAGCATATTTGGGTCTGTACCAATCAATCTTTATTCCTTTGCCATGAAGATGGAAAAATACTCGCTAAATTTAATGATAAACAAGAAGCACCTTACTATTTGCCAGATAAAAACTTCAAGCATATGTACCAAGAAAAAGGTAAAGATGGTGAAGCTATTATTTGGCTCGCAACTGGTGGCGGTGGATTAATACGGTGGACGGTCGACGATGGACGGTGGACGAAAAACACCGTCAAGCAAAGTCCCGATAACTATCAGGATCAACCGTCAACCGTCTATCGTCAATTCACCATTTCCTCTGGATTATCTTCCAATGCTTTGCACTCAGTTTATGAAGATAATTATGGTTACTTGTGGATGAGTAGTGATTTGGGCTTGATGCAATTTGATAAGAAGAATGAGCAAGTCACCAAGTATTTTAAAAATGATGGTACAGCAGATAGTGAGTTCAATCGAGCAGCACACTCTAAAGCACCTGATGGAACATTGTATTTTGGTACAATCAATGGCTGGACGACTTTTCATCCGCGTGATTATGCGAATACCCGTGAGCGTTTAAGAGCATCTCAACTGACGTTTAAAACTTTTAAACAATTTTCAAACGAACAATCGACTTTGATTGACCTTACAGCAAATTTACATCAAACATCCACGATAAAGCTGGAAGCAGGCGATCGGTTTTTCAGTATAGACTTAGCCTTATTGGATTTATATAATGCTCAAAATACTACTTACAGTTATCGGGTAAAAGGTTTATACGATTGGCAAAGCTCAAAAAGTCCTATTTTAAATATCAGTAGTTTACCTTACGGAACGCACTCGTTAGAGATTACTGCACAAAATGGCAATGGGCAGAAGGCTGCGAACACGCTTGTCTTTAATGTGAAAGTGTTACGTCCATTTTACCTACAATGGTGGTTCATAGCTTTGATGTTAAGTGGGATTGGGGTAGGATTGTTTTTATATATCAAATGGCGTACTGAACAATTACTTATCGCACAAGAAACGATACAGCTCCGCCAATTGGATCAACTCAAAACGAAGTTTTTTGCAAATATTTCTCATGAGTTGCGTACGCCAATTACATTGATTCTAGCACCATTGAGTCAGATTCTAAAAAATGAACCTATCTCAGATGGCTTGAGGCAAAAACTTTCAAAAGTTCAGCAAAATGGTAAGAGCTTACTCAATTTAGTTAATGAAATATTAGACTTATCTAAGTTGGAAGCAGAGAAGCTAGAATTACAAACACAACCTACTGAAATTCCAACTTTCTTTGAACATACGGTTATGCTCTTTGAAAGTGCAGCAAAGGTTAAAAATATTGATTTCCAATTCGTTTCCACCTTATCCAAAGACCTTGTGATTGAACTGGATCAAAGTAAAATGGAAAAGGTTATGAATAACCTGATATCCAATGCGTTAAAGTTCACGCCTCAATCCCGAATCCCGGAAGCTATTGGGACAGGAGGACAAATACAAGTAAGTTTAGTAGAGTTACCCAAAAACCAACTCCAAATAAAAGTAAAGGATAATGGGCGAGGCATTCATCCTGATGATCTAAAATATATCTTTGAAAGATATTTTCAATCCAAGACTAATACAACACTAGAGGGGGGGACAGGGATAGGTTTAGCACTGACTAAGGAATTGGTAGAATTGATGGACGGGACAATTTCCGTTTACTCAGAAATAGATAAAGGAACAACTTTTGAAATTCGGATGCCGTATGTCAGTTGCGAGTTACCCATTGCGGGTTACGAGTTGCCAGTTGATTTACCAGTCGTAACTGAGAATATCTATTCTCCGTTACCCAAAACTATACAGCCTAAAACGTCAACCGAAAAAGACACTATTCTATTAGTAGAAGACAATCCTTCACTACAAGAGTTTATTCAATCTATCCTAACCCCATTTTATAATGTGATAGTCACAAATAACGGCGTAGAGGCACTAAAATGGTTGAACGAACCGTCTACCGTCCATCGTTTACCGTCCACCGTTCTTTCCGACGTAATGATGCCAGAAATGGACGGTTTTACCTTACTCGAACAGGTAAAAGCCAGCGATGATTTCTGTTCTATCCCTTTCATCCTACTCACAGCAAGAGCAGACATTCAAGACAAACTACATGGCTTACGTATCGGCGTAGATGACTATATGACCAAACCTTTTGAAGTAGAAGAGTTACTATTAAGGATTAGAAATTTAATTGCGAATTCAAAAAATCGTTCAACTGAACAAGTTGAAGCATCTCAATTAAGCGAAAAGGCAAATAATAAAGTACAAAAGCCAGGTGAAAAACGGGTTACTAATCACCAATCATCAGTCACGAGTCACGACTTAGAATGGCTTAAAAAGTTAGAAACCATTGCCCTTCGAGAAGTTCACAATAAGCAATTTGTATTAGAACATTTAGCTGTGGAATTATTTGTCAGTAAACGGCAATTGACCCGTAAGGTTAAACAGATTACAGGCTTAACGCCCAATAAATATATTCGTACTGTTCGTTTACGAAAAGCCAAAACCATTTTAGAAACCGAAGAAATCAAAACCGTTACAGAAGTAGCCTATGCCGTAGGCTTTGAAGGCGTGACACATTTTAGCAAACTATTTTACGCAGAATATGGAAAATACCCCAAAGATTATTTGAGTTAACATATTGAAGTATCTTATTTTCTAAACCTCAACTCCCGAACACTTTCGGGATCAACACCTCAACACCGACAGGCTGTGTACGGGACTTCGTTTCACTCAACACCCCATATTGTCCCTTTTCAACACCTTTTGTCCCACATCAACAGTTCAAAACCGCCATATTTGCCTCATCAATTGTCATGAAGCACAATGGTTTTCTATCAGCTATTAGTAGTAACCATTTTTAAAAAACTGAAATAAAATGCAACACTTCATTCAAACCAAACTATCTATAATGAGAAATATAAATATTTGGAAGATAAGTAAAGTCTTTTTACTCACACTAGTACTAATGACTAATCGCCAATTACTAATTACTAGTCACGCTCAAGTCGGCGTAAACGACGACAACAGCTCACCAGCTGCATCGGCGATCCTAGATGTCAAGTCCACGACCAAAGGGATGTTGATTCCAAGAATGACGACCGCACAGCGAGATTTGATTTCAACACCTGCAACAGGTTTAATGATTTATAATACGACCTCCAATAGTTTTAATTTTTATAATGGAACGGTTTGGGTTGAAATTACAACTGGTTCACATAGTGCCATTGTAGATGCAGATGGTGATACCAAAATTCAAGTTGAAAAAACGGCGGATGAAGATAGCATTCGATTTGATATTATGGGTAGCGAACGATTGGTGTTGAAGCAAAATAATAATGGAATGACGATGATAAGTCTGCCCAATAATCACCGAAACATCCTAATCGGTCAAGATGCAGGATTAAATAACAAAACAGGTACATTATCTTTTCATGGAACGGAAAACCTTTTTGTCGGTCATCAGGCAGGTCGTTCTAATACCTCTGGTGGTTTAAATTTATTTGTAGGAAATAATGCAGGCTATTCTAACAGTGTAGGGATTTCAAATACATTTCTTGGACATAATGCTGGTAGAAATAATAATTTTGGAAACTACAACCTCTTCTTTGGACAAAGTGCAGGCTTCAACAACACTTCTGGTTTCCATAATGTATTTATAGGAAATAGTGCAGGCTATTCTACTACTGATGGTACCAATAACTTGTTTGTAGGAAATAATACAGGGTTAGATAATACAACTGGAAAAAATAACTTGTTTGTCGGTCACCAAGCAGGTCGCTCCAATATCACTGGTGTCCAAAGTCTTTATATAGGTAATAAAGCTGGATATAACAATACGGCTGGAACAGGCAATATATTTTTAGGGTATCAAGCTGGATACAATGACTTAGGAAGTAACAAACTTTACATCGAAAATTCTAACTCGAATACACCGCTTCTTTATGGAGAATTTGATAATGATTTGTTGCGCATCAATGGCACGCTCAATGTACCTCAAGTTGGTATCAATAGCGACAATAGCTCACCTGCTACATCGGCGATGTTAGATGTAAAATCCACCACCAAGGGAATGCTCATTCCTCGAATGACGACTGCGCAGCGTAATGCTATTAGCTCACCTGCTACGGGTTTATTGGTATATGATATCACCACCAAAACCTTTTGGTACTATGAAAATGCTCGATGGAATGAAATCCGAAATGGGTCAAAATCATTAATAGCAGATCCTGCTGCTGGTCAAGGATGTATAGAGGAAGCTATAGCTAATCATGGTTACACTATTCAGCCTTATAGTAAAGCTATTGCTACATCAGGAAATTATGCTTATGTAATGGAGGAATATTTTATGGCTATTTATGATGTTAGTAATCCACGAATACCTGTAAATAAAGGAAGAATTAGCTTTTTTAGTAGTGGTCCTAACGGAAGTAGTTATGAGCAAAGCTTAGCGGTAGTAGGTAATTATGCTTATGCTGCTACCACAGCTGCTAATAAATTACATTGTGTCAATGTCAGTAATCCAGCCGCACCTACGCTTAGTGGTAGTTTCAACTTAGGAAGTCAACCAACATCTATAACAGCTGCGGGTAATTATGTTTATGTCGTAAGCAATAGTAGTGATGACTTAAAAATCATTAATGTCAGCAATCCTGCTACACCTACTTTGAGTGGTAGTATTAGCGTTGGTAGCAATCCAAGCACTTTAGAAGTATCAGGCAATTATGTCTATGTAGGCGATGCATCCAGTAATGATTTAAGAATTATCAATGTTAGCAATCCTGCTGCACCTACCTTGAATGGAACGCTGCCAATGGGCGCAGTAACCAACGATTTGACAATAGTAGGTAGTTACCTCTATGCTGCTAGTAGTAGTGGTATTAAAGTTGTCAACATTTCAAATCCAGGGACACCTACTTTGAGTGGTAGTTTGAATATCAGTGGAAATCCTAAATATATAGCGGTCGTAGATGGTTATGCTTATCTATCAAGTAGCAATGGCGGTAGACTAACATCTGTTAATATTAGTGATCCTACAGCGCCTATCTTGTATAGCAGTTTAGATTTTGGAGTTCCAACCTTTCAAGGAGTTACGACACTGGCAGCTACCAATAATCATATATTTTCTGTGTCAACTTCTGGTAGCTATCTAAAAGTCTTTACCATATGTTTAGGTGTAGAAATAGATTACAACACAGGACATTTAGTCAGAATGCCTTCAAGACCCAATCAAACAATTACTGATTTCAAACTTGTAAATAATTCACGAATAAAATTATCAATCTCTAATGATGTAAACGGGCCTCAATATGTCGATATCAGTAGTATCAATACTGATAAACAAACCTTTGATGTCGCTAAACTCAATGGTACAAATTTAGAATTGTCCATTTCTAATGATGGACAACCTACCCAAACGATTAATTTAATCGATTTTAAACAAAACTTAGATACCGCCCAACTCAATGGTACAAATTTAGAACTTTCCCTTTCTAATGATGGGAAACCTGCTAAAACTATTAGCTTTAAGGATTTTAAACAAGCTATAGATACAGCCCGATTGAATGGTACGAATTTAGAATTGTCCCTCTCTAATGATGGACAACTGACTAAAAGCATTAATCTGGGTGCTTTCAAACAAACCTTAGATACCGCCCAACTCAATGGCAATAACTTAGAGCTTTCGCTTTTCAATGATGGACAACCAGCTAAGAGTATTAGTTTGAGTAGTTTTATGGATAATACCGATAATCAACACTTAGACAAAGCCCAACTCAATGGTAGTAACTTAGAGCTTTCTCTTTCCAATGACGGGCAGTCAACTAAATCTATCAATCTCAGCAGCTTAAAAGATAACCTTGGCAACCACACCGCTACACAAAATATCACACTAGGCAATCACCGAATTTCTGGAGATGGTGGTAATGAAGGAATATCTGTAGGAAACACAGGAGATGTTCATATTTATAACAATACGGATGGAGCTACTCTAAGATTGTCTGGCGATCTTGGTCCCTCAGATGATGCCCAAATAATCATGGGAGCAGGTAATGGTACCGAAAAATGGCGAATAGAAACACAAACTTCTGGTCAACATGGTTATAATGGTAGTTTAGTCTTTTTAAGTAAACAAGATGTTCATTGGAATTCACCAATGGTAGAACAAATGCGTATCAATCGACACGGTTATATGGGATTAGGTATCACAACACCACAAAATCATATGGATATTGCTCTTGGTGCAAGAACGGGCAGTCACGCCACAAACAGACCATTATATGTCACTGGTAACTTAGGAGCATCCTCTAATGGTATAGAGTTTCGTCACAATGATGGCACACAAGGGATTGGTTTTGGGCACAATACCATTTATGCAGCAGGTTCTACGACTAATCAAGATATCAACATCTTAGCGAAAGGGACTGGGAAAGTGCGGATTAATAATGCTTATTCATTGCCTATAGCAGACGGTACAGCCAATCAAGTCATGGTAACGGATGGTGCTGGAAATATAAGTTGGGCTAGTAATCATGACGACCTTGGCAATCACA
>CAYLSF010000018.1:0-22009 GCA_964385675.1 uncultured Saprospiraceae bacterium | reverse complement strand
ATATTCTAATAATTCAATAATCGCTTTTTGATATTTTATTGTTTTATCCATTTTTCAATTGTTTTAGTTGTTGGGTTAAATATTAATAAATTCACCTTATAATGCTGTGTCATTTTAATTAACGTAGGTTTCTTTGTTAAGAAATCATATGTTGTATCTGGTATAGCCAAAAATAAAGTTCTATTCTTTTCAAACGATTTTAATAAGTATAAGTATATTAAAAATTGCCCAAGTGCACCATGGAAGGCATACACAACAGACTGACTTAAAAAACTTTTTATCTCTACAACAATTTTCTCATTCTCTTTGGTCGCTTCAATAATTCTATCCGCCCCCAAGTCCATCTCATATCTGATTTTTTCAGAAGTAATAATTCTATATGGATCACTTGTAATTTTCCATCCATCAGTAATTAAAGCCTCTTTCACAATATCATGATAAATATCTTTTGTTGCCATTATTTTACATTTTCAATGCCAAAACCTAATTTCTTACAATTTCATCCCGTTTCATTTTCTTATGAAATTTGGGTATTAGGTATGAGGAAATAACATATTGCTACCTTACACCTTTCATGATAGCTATCGGGATTAAACCTTATACCTCACATCAAATCTTATAAACCTTACGCTTCTTCTTAGATTTCTTATTCTTTTGAGAAGGTTCTTTTTTCTTTGAATCCTCTGGTTTTCTACGACGAGGCATACGCATATCGTCTAAATCAGGAAATGAAAAATCCATTCGGAATTGATCAAAGAAATCACCACGACCTCGCTTACGACGCTTTGGTACGTAACTCGCATCGACTACTATTTTTGTGAAATCCGTTTTTATTACCGTACCATTAACGGTAATAGAAGCGGGTGACAATACGAATGTTCCTTCCTCTAGGGCTTGTAAGCCGAAGGTATAAGAACGCTTTTGTGTCATATCGCCATTAATGATGCTCATTTGTGTAGATTGATTTGGACCATAAGCTAGTTCAAATCCATCAAATTCTGGTCGTTCAAAACCACTTGCATCTTTGGCATTGACGGTAAAGGTAACTTCAAAAGGTTGCTCTAAATTAACTGTATCACTACTCAATGAAACCGTAAATTCAATATCTTCTTGAGCAACGATAAAAGTTGACCAAACCAACAATAGGCATAATTGTACGTATTTCATGTTTTTTTTGGTTGACGGTAAACGGTGAACGGTTGACGGTTCAACGTAAGACCGTGATTATTAAAAATTTACTACAAATATAAGAAACTCTAATGGTGTGTTTAAAATTGTAAATTTGAATTTAACAATCTATAACAAAATTATTGAATAACATGAATGGTAGGCTCAAACACTTCTGACATAACGACAATCTTATCTCCTTTGTTGAGTGACTTGATTTGCTCCTTAGTTATTTTTATATCCATGATTTGATGTCCTACTAATACACTTATAGCACTTTCCGCACCATTATTGATGATTTGGACGATAGTTCCGATGGTTTGGTACTTTGCATTTGTTTGTCCTTGTGTAAAAATTTGATTGGGTGTGCCTTTTTTTAGGATTTTACCCTTTTCTAACATCCAAATTTGATCAGACATTTTATAAATCTCTGCTAAATCATGACTCACTAGTACGGTTGTTAAATTAAATCGTTGATGGATTTCTAAAATATAACCTTGTAATCGAATCCGCATGGTTTCATCAAGGGCAGAAAGGGGTTCATCTAAGAGTAAAATATCGGGTTGACGCACTAAGGCACGAGTGAGAGCTACACGTTGCTGTTGACCTCCAGAAAGGGTTGCTGGCTTTCTATCTTTTAAGGCAGTCAATTCTGCCATTTCTAATAATTCATCAATCCGTTTTTTATCTCCATTTTTGGGCAAGGCATATTGTAGGTTTTCATAAATTGTCATATTAGGAAATAGAGCGTAATTTTGAAAAACATAACCAATATGACGTTGCTGAGGTGGTAGGTTAATTTTCTTACTGGTATCTAACCATACTTTTCCATTCACTTCAAGATACCCTTTTTCGGGTATAAATAACCCTGCCAGCATTCGTAGAATTGAAGTCTTTCCAGCACCTGAAGAGCCATAAATTGTTGTAAATTGACCTTTGGGAATTTGACCTTCTACGCCCAACTCCATTCTGCCATCTGCCGCATCTAATGTCTTATAAAAGGAAAATTGAATCATTTAATAGGTGTAAGGTATAAGGTGTAAGGTTCAAGGTTAGTATAGCCTTACACCTCGTACCTTACACCTTATACCTCATTTAGTCTTTCAACCGTTCTTCTGTTCTTGTATAAAAGTTCAATAACGGAATATCTACTGTAATTCCCAAATTAAAGCGTAAGGCACTTGCAGCTTGTTCGTCTATTTTTCGGAGTTGTGGACTAAGCTGCACTCCTCCCATAATGGATAAGGGCAAATCTGCGATATTATGAATATAGAATAAACCAGGTGCTAAAACCTGTTTAAAAGACACGTCTTCGGGTAAGGGATCAGTATCTTCTTCGAGGCGGAAAAGGACAATTGCTCCCAAGTCGATAAAAGAGACAAAAACACTACTCGACGCACCACTCAAAAAACGACCATCTTCGAGGCGAGTTGCTCGATTGATTCTACGATAGTACGCTCCCTTCTTCGCATATTTCTTTTCATTTAAAAATGATTTATGCCCCCAACTATACGAAATACCAATCGGTGCAGTAAATCCAAAATTCCATGCTCTACGAGCATCTACAGAGTTGAATGCCCATTCCAATCCACCTGTAACCCCTGCGTAAGAGTTTAAACTTAAGTTTTGAAAATTTCGACGTTTGATGCTATAACTCCCCGTTGGTAGTGCTATGGTTTTGATGGCTTCTTTCATCTGAGAAGCATTTTTTGCATCTGCTAGGCTTACCATAAACCCACCATATTTATAGAGTTCTGATTGTTGGTTTTTACTAAGTTTATCGCCTAAAATATACGATAACATAGACATGGTATTGATTAAAATAATGTCGTTTTGCTTTTGTAAAGCCGCATCATGAATGTCTAATACTCGATTATTAATGGTAATAAAATTAGAGTAAGTCGTGTCTGTCGAACCTTCTGTATAACGAACGATCAAATCAATTACATCTAAAGCGGACTTATAATAGGCTATTACTTCTTGAGAAGACGCTTTTTGATTATTCTTACGGCGATTACTCAATTCATCAAAATTATTATCAATCGAAACAGACAGGCTTGTAAATTCATCAATCAATTGTACAAAATTCTGAATACCTTGTCGCTCCAATAATTTCAAAATCAAATGCCCTTCCTCTCGCATACTTTCATCTTCATAAGCGGCTTCTTTCATTCTATCTGCTTGACGCTGTGCAGCTAGAATTTTTTGATCAGCATTGATTTTTAATAAATCCCTAGTGAACATTACTGAAAAATAGACAAAGTAATACTCTGTAATACGGGGAGTGGTTTTTTGAATCGCAAATTCACTAAAGCCTTTTACTCGCATGAGTTTTTCTATCTCATGTTTAGCGATGGCTTTATAGCGACTATAAGCAATATCTGGCTTACCTTGTGCATAGCCGGGTACAAACTCATATAACCTAGCCTGAATATTTGTACCAATATCAAAAACATATTGATACACAGAATCATACGAAGACTCTATTGTCATTACTTCATGTACTTTTTCCCACATATTCAAAAAGGTACTATCCTCCATCAATCCATCCGCCTTCTGTACAGCATCTTGAATGCTTTCATCCGCCTCTTTTATAGCGTTCAACTCAAATTGAGTTGCTTTATTAAAAATATCTACATCATTTCTATGATAGGCTTTTTGCCATGCTTCATAGTGTAACTTTTGGTATAATAGACCCAAATAAAACTTTTGAAAAACAGGATCATTTCTCAATTCTTGTATTTCTCTCTTAGTGACCCATACACTTTCCGATTTTTCAAAGTCATATTCGCTTTTGAGTAAACTCGTTGAAATCGCTTCTAATAATTGGAATAGGACTTTAGTTTCTGTATTTGGTATCAATGGATTATCCTCACTCAAAAAAGTAATCAATTCAGCAGGATGTTTCCCTTCTGTTACTTCACCAAATGCTTGTATGGCCAATAAGGCATACTTTAGCGTTTGGAGTTTTTTATCATCTTGCCATTGTTCTAGTGTCGCTTTTTTTGCAATGGCTTTTTCCATATCCGTTTGAATCTTCCCAATCAATCCAAAGGTGTCTATATTTTGATTAAAAAATTCATTTCTTGTAATCAATGGATCGGATAATTGTACCTTATTTCTGTTGATTGATGCATTTAATTCTTCTATCCGTTCAGACATTTGCTCTACGGAATAGGCTAATTCAGGATACTGATGCAGTAAATAATCGGGTACGTGAAAAAGTAATTTACTAAAATCCTTCTCAAATGCTGTCTTGACTAATTGAAGCATTACAGAATAATTGGTTGCCTTAGAGTTTTGAAGGAGTTGATAGGTATTTGGGAAAAGTTGATGAATTCCTTTTTCATTGATAAAAGCATCAAACCGACCAAAGAAGGTAATATTAACTTCCTCTTTCATTCGTTCTGCAATAAAAGAAGCTGTAGCATCTATCAAACTACTTTCAAAGGAAGTAGGACTGTTTTTAATGACAATCGTACTTGAATTTTTAAAAGACTTAGAAGTTGTATTATTAGTCGTTAGTTTTCTATCAAATGTTGCTGTTTGCCCAAGTGCAATTTCCTTTTCTGTTAGACTTTTGGTGAACCCTCCAAATAATTTGGCTCTTTCATTTTCTAAAGCTACTTTTTCAGCCTTTACTTTAGTAAGATCTTCAACTGTCTTATCAATACGCTCCTCTATAAATCCAATATCATACGCCAATAAGGAATACTTTTGACCAATTTTATAGTTATTATCCAAAATATCCAATAGCCATTGACTCATTTGAGCATGAGTTGTTTTTTGATAAACTGTAGGCGTTCTGTAATCTGGCGATAACATATAACCATAGTTATCAAATAACCATTTTTTCTGGTATTCTTCTTCTGCTGCGGGATTACCCAATACAAACCCCTGAGATTTTTTAATTTGCTCAATAATCCAAGGTACTTGATTGACTGCGGTCGTCACATTGGTCATCACACTAATTTCAAATCGAATATCATTAATCATATTATTCAATTCTACCAATAGATTTTCTATGCCTGATGTAAATCCTATACTTCCTCCTACGGGGGTTAGTTGTGTATTTTCAACTTGTATATTAAATCGACTTTCCACCAAATTTTGCACAAAAATATCAACAGCAGCCTGTGTCTTTGGGCCTTTTTGTAGCTTTTGTCGCTGTTCTTGAATGTATTTCATTTTGGCTCTTAATGGAGCTATTTCTGTATTTAATTTTTTGCGTTTCGCATTGAGTAAATTGTGTTCTCGCTCATGTAACCTATCTAGCTCAGAACTTTTTGCTCTAATCTGATCACTTAACGCTAGAAATTGCGGATCTCGAATGCCTAATGCTTCCAAGATAAAACTTTCCATAAATGGATTATTGGAGCGTTTATAATGATCAATGATTCCAAAATATGTATTGATGCTATCTTTACCGTCTAATTGATTGGTTAGCAACTGAAAAAAGGCTTGTCTATCTCGTTGAACGATTTGTGGTGCAATAGCACTTTTATCCAATAGTTCAAACTCAACGCTATCTAATTGAAGTGTATGCTGATGCATAGTTCTGTAAGATTGAGCTAATTTTTTAGCTTCATAGTAGATGGTTTGACTGAAAAGTATAGAGGCACAAAAGAGTAGGTGAACCGTTAATAGTAATGGTTTTATCATTTTATTCAATTTGGTATATTTCGTTTGCTGTTCAAATTAGGGGTTTTTGTTAGGGTATGCAAGGGGGGAATATATTTTAAAACCAAAAGGCTATCAAAAATCTAACTTTTGATAGCCTTTAAATGGTATATTTTTTCTAGTTTATAATATCGTACTATTCCCCTTCATATTTAGCTATGTATTCCGATACCAATTGATTGACAATATCTTTTAGATAAGCCTTTTCTAGTCGAGCAATCGTTTTTAATTTATCAATTTTATCCTTTTCAAAGATAAATGTAACTCGCTTCTTATCCTTAGGAACTTCTACTTTAGAAGTCTTTACGGTCTCCCGAATCAACGCATCAATACCGAATGAAGGTTTTTTACGCTTAGGCTTCGAGGACTTCTTGCCCGCTTTAATATTTGCAGCTTGTTCTTTTACACTTTCTTCAATAGTTTCTTGAAAAAAAGCGTCTAAATCTGCGGTAAAGCTTTTAGTAGATGATTTTGATTTTTTGGATTGAGTTTTGGCAGTCGTTTTCTCCTTCGCCTTTGGTGTCGTGTCCAAAGCCTCCTCAAATAAATCATCTAACCCCGATTGAAAACTCTTTCTTGCCATCTTTCTGTTAATTACGAATTAGGAATTACGAATTAGGAATTAAAATTAGTTCATTTTTAATATTATCGTAATTAATAAACCTAGTAAATTTTAATTTAAACACTTTCTATCCGTTCTACAATTTCTTTGCATAATGACAAATAGTCTTTTGCACCATTACTTCTAGCATTATATTCAAAAATGTCTTTTCGAGAGGCAGGGGCTTCTGCTAATGCTACATTATCTCGAATATACGTTTTGAATACTTTTGTCTTAAAATACTTTTTGATGGTTTCCACCACCTCTCTATTCAAAACCTTTCGATTATCGTACATGGTAGCAATCACCCCACAAATTTCTAATTTCTTATTTAAACGGAATTTTACCTTTGAAATGACTTGGTTAATTTTAGTCAATCCTTGTAAAGCCAAAAACTCTGTTTGTAATGGAATGATAATATAATTACTACATGTCAAGGCATTAAGTGTTAAAAGACCTAATGATGGTGGGCAGTCAATAATGATATAATCATATTCCTCTAATGCTGGTTCAAACAATTCCCTTAAAATAAACTCTCGCCCTGCTTCATTGATCAACTCCATCTCTGCACCAGATAAATCTAATGTAGAGGGAATTACATCCATATTTTCTTTAACGGTGTAAGGTGTTAACTCGCCTTCCCCTCTGATAGATTCATAAATCGTAATTGGCTGACGAGGTACACCTAAAGACAAGGTTAAATTAGCTTGTGGATCTAAATCTACTAGCAATACTTTTTTTCCCAACTGCACTAAACCCGCACCAATTCCAATAGTTGATGTGGTTTTTCCAACGCCCCCTTTATGGTTTAATAAGGATATAATTTGACCCATAATTTTTTTAAAATTCCAAATCCCAATAATCAAATTCCAAAATAACCTCACTATACCTTTTAAAATTTAAATCATCCGTTATCAAACAATTTGGTATAGACCGTAATAGTTAAAACGAAAGAATAAAATCAATTATTCACTTCTTTTTAGTCTTTGATTTATAAGTGATTAAGTATCAAAAATTTGTTTATATCTGTATATTATAAACAACGGAATAATACACTTTTTTTTTATAAAAAGCAATTTAATGATTCCTTTTTGCAAACAAAAATATGGATTTCTTGAATTTTGCAAAACGATACTATTTTGAAATTGGTTTCTCCTCCTACCAATGCCTACAAAATAAAGTAGAAATCGTATATTTGTCACTCTAATTTCTAATTGTTTACTAAATCATAAATTATCAAAGCAGTAGCTTACATATTATCCTTATTAATTTTAGTTTCTACCAATGGACTAGCTTTTAATCACCATTTCTGTTTAGGAAAATTGGTTGAAACTGCACTATTTCATCAAACTAAACAATGTGGGCAATCTGATCAGGAAACGAGCTGTTGTCAAAAGAAGGCTAAGGATAAAAAAACAAATATCAACTTATTACAATTAGAAGGAAAATGTTGTACTAATGCTTTTATTTATATTCAAAGCAACCTTGAGGCACAACTTTCTTCTACTAATCTTAAAGATATAATTCCTAATTTCAATGGAATTATTTTAATTCAGCATTTATTGCCTCAAACAAATTTACCCTATAATATTACTGCTAAATTTTTTAATTATATCCCTCCACAAATCCCTCAAGATGACCTTGAGAGCGAATTAGCAACCTTTCTCTGTTAGACAATATCGGATTAAAACGATATTAGGATTATTCTAGTCCTGTACTTATCCATTCATGTTTAAAAGACATGAACTTAAATTCTATTCTACAACAATTGAATAATAATCAATGAAAAATATACTATTAATAGCAATGCTATCGGCACTTGCTATTCAGGGATTTGCTCAACTAGAACCCTTAACAGGAATTGTTGTCAATCAACATAAAGAAAGGTTAGTGGGAGCAACTTTACACTGGCAAGGCACTACTTCAGGCGTTTATTCTAATGAAGAAGGGTATTTTAAAATCCCAAGAATTGAAGCATCTAATATGCTTGTGATTAGCTATATCGGCTATGAATCCGATACCCTAGAAATTGCTCTCGAAAATAAAGACTTACTTATCTTCTTTGCTATGGGCGAAGGGGTTGATATGGATATGATTGAAATCACAGCAGACGATCGTAGCAATTTTGTTTCTACCTTAAAAGCCTTTAATGTAGAAGTAATTAATGCTTCTGAATTGCATAAAGCAGCGTGTTGTAATCTATCAGAGAGTTTTGAAACCAATGGCTCAGTCAATGTAGCTTATGCTGATGCAGTTACGGGAGCTAAGGAGATTGAAATGTTGGGCTTACGGGGCGTTTACACACAAATGCAGGTAGAGGCTCGTCCATCTATGCGAGGATTAGGCTATCCATTTGGTATGGAGTATATCCCTGGTAGCTGGATTTCGAGTATTGCTGTGGCTAAAGGGGCAAGTACCGTTCTGTATGGCTATGAGGGTATAGCAGGCAATATTAATATTGATTTAATCAAACCATTTGACGGTGAGAAACTACACTTAAACGGTTATGTAAATCAAATGGGACGCACAGAGCTTAATGTTCATCTAAATCATAAAATCAATGATAAATGGTCTATCGGTACGTTATTACATGGTGATTTTATGAATGAAGCCATTGATCGCAATGAAGACTCCTTTTTAGATATTCCTACAAAAAGAGGATTAAATGGATTATTTCGCACCTTTTACAAAAGTGATGACCTACACGCACAATTCAACGTACAGGCTTTATCGACGGAATTTCAAGGTGGACAAGTCGGATTTAAAAATAATAATAATTTATATGGTGTAGAACTGCTGACGGATCGTGTTGACGTATTTGGAAAAATTGGGTATTTCGGTTTTGAAGACGAATTTGCCAGTTTTGTATGGATTGCCAATGCAACCTACCACCATAATAATGGTTTTTTTGGACGTAACCTTTATAATGCTACACAACGAAGTTTATACAGTAATCTAATCTATAAAAATATTTTCACCACCACCGATCATAATTATCAAACAGGATTTAGCTACATGTATGATGACTATGACGAGCAATTTGCAGATGTGGATTATAGCTTAACGGAATCTGCTATTGGTGGATTTTTTGAATATGATTTTACTCGTAAAAAGTCCGTCACAAGAACGAAGCAAAAGGGAGGAGAGTCAACAGAGGAGCAAATCACCAAAAGTTTTGGTTTAGTATTAGGATTAAGAGCAGACTATCACAATATTCATGGATTATTTGTAACACCTCGTTTAAATATAAAATATAACTTTGATGATAATACGGTTTTACGTTTTAATGCGGGAAGAGGATATAGAACGGCTCGGATTCTAGCGGAAAATATTTCTGCTTTAACTTCTTCGAGAATTATCAACGTAACAGAACCTTTAGACGCAGAAGAAGCATGGAATTTGGGTATAAATTTCACGAAAAATTTCAAAATTAATGGACGAGAGTTTGGTTTTAGCACTGATTTATATTCTACTCAATTTGTGAATCAAATCATCATGGATAGAGAAACGGCTAGTGACCAAATCCAATTTTATAATTTAGAGGGACAATCCTACTCCAATAGTTTTTTAACGTCCTTAACGGTTCCTATAACGGATTATTTAGAACTCAAATTTGCTTATAAATTCAATGATGTAAAAGTTACTTACAATGGCGACTTGTTACAAGTTCCTTTAGTCGCTAGACATCGAGGGTTAGTAACGATTGGTTTAAACACCTTAGATAAATCGTGGAAATTACACACTTCCATTCAAATCGTAGGTCAGCAACGCATACCTACTTTGACGAATATCAATGAATTGAGTGCAGAGGGACTAGCGACTTTATCTGATTTTCATTTGTCAGGTGTTACGCCAAGTTTTGCAACACTTAATACGCAATTGACCAAAGTGGTTAATGAAAAATTTGAAATCTATCTAGGTGCTGAAAACTTAGGCAATTACCGACAAAATAATGCAATTATTGGAGCTATTGATCCTTTTAACGAAGATAATAGCATCCCTGTGTTCGATGCTTCTCAGGTTTATGCACCGATTATGGGAACGATGATTTATGGGGGATTTCGGTTTACCTTGAAGTAGGGTTATCGTTTGGATTTATTGGTTCATTTTGGGCTTCAACGGTTTTTCTAAATACAAAAGTCTCACTAAGTTAGTTTAGTGAGACTTTTGTATTTGAATCCATTTCTTTATTTAAGCATAAATATTTACCGCGTCAATTCTTCTAAATCTTGTTTAGAACTATCAAAGTCTAAAGTTGGGCTAATGGTTGAATAATACCTATTCGGATCAGAACAAAAGGCGTAAGCAAATTTAGCATATTCTAAGCGAGCGTGTTCAAAATCTAACAAATCAACAAATCCTCGAATTTGATTACTTGTCATACATTTCAGATGCTTCGTTTCTCGTTTTGCTGTGGTTTCACGGTCATGCTCAAACCGCTTCTCCTGTACGAATCTTAAAGATTGATTATAAGTAGAAGATGTTGGCGGAATACAAGATAAATTATCTTGAAGTTGATCCTGAGCTACTTCTCTTATGATTTCACAACTAGAAAAAAGGCATAATAATAGGAATACCAATAAGTAATGTAATGATTTCATGATGTTTGTCTTTTAAGTTTAAAAATAAAGTGTTTGAATATAGACGCTTATCACGAAAAATATTCCGTTCTGCCGATTGTGTATATTTAATTGATGAAGGTGGAGTATTACCGATTTAACGATACTTATTGTTAAAATTTTGCTACTATGATTGAATATATTTGGGTAACTCTATAGAAAGTAATAAGAACCAGAAAAATCTTTGTTCTAAGTTTTAGAATCATTTTATTAGTTGCGGAAAGTATATTTTTAAGATATGTTTCCGCAACTAATAATTTTTATTGTTCGCTGAAATATTGTATTTTCACATAGTTTCCGCAGTTAATAAAATATTTTAGATGAAACCTACATTCATAGGCAGAAAGGAAGAACAAGTTATTTTACAAGATGCTTTAGTGTCTGAAGAAGCTGAAATGATAGCAGTAATTGGACGGAGGCGAGTGGGAAAGACTTTTTTGATAAAAACCATTTACGAAAAAGAAATTGTTTTTGACATTACAGGGATTCAAAACGGGGAATTATACGATCAATTGGAGCGATTTCGAGATAGGCTTGTGGAGTTTTTAAATAGTAACCTATCTATTCCTAAACCTAAGAATTGGTTTGAAGCCTTTAAATTGCTAAAAGAGTATTTACAGGCGTTACCCAAAGATAAGAAGCACGTTGTTTTTTTTGATGAATTGCCATGGTTGGCTACGCATAAATCCAAATTTTTACAAGCATTTGGATACTTTTGGAATAGTTGGGCATGGCAACAAAATATAGTGATTGTAATTTGTGGTTCAGCCGCTTCATGGATGATTCAAAAGGTAGTGAATAATACAGGTGGTTTGTATAACCGGATTACAAAGCGTATTTATTTACAACCATTTACCCTTAATGAAACTGAAGCGTATTTGAAATCAAGGTATTTAAAATTTACTCGGTATCAGATTGTACAATTGTATATGGCGTTGGGCGGAATTCCGCATTATTTGAAAGAAGTGAAAAAGGGAAAAAGTGCGATTCAAAACATCAACGATATATGCTTTTCGAGAAATGGATTATTGCGAGATGAGTTTTTGAGACTGTATCCTTCGTTATTCCCAAATGCAGATAAACATTTTAAAATTATACGGGCTTTAGCCAATAAACGAGAAGGGTTAACTCGGCAAGAAATCCTTAAATCGACTAAACTAAAAGATGGAGGGGGCTTTACTACTATTTTGGATGAACTTTCTCATTCTGGCTTTATTACACCTTACAGAACCTTCCAAAACAAGAAAGGAAAAATTTACCGCTTGACCGATGAATATTCTTTATTTTATTTAAAGTTTATTGAAAATAAGGGATTGGAAGGGGAAGATATTTGGCAGCATCTTAGTCAGACACAACAATACAAAACATGGAGTGGCTATGCGTTTGAAAACATCTGCTTAAAACATATTCCTCAAATAAAAAAAGCTTTGGGTATTTCTGGCATTTACTCGTTGTCTTCCTCTTTTTATAAAAAAGGTACAGTTAACTCAAAAGGAGTACAGATTGATTTGCTGATTGATAGAAACGATCATGTTATTAATTTATTTGAAATTAAATTTTATAATCAAACCTTTACCATTACGAAAGCCTACGCCAATACGTTACGCCAAAAAATGGAACGCTTTCAGGATAATACTAAAACCAAAAAGCAGTTAACATGGGTTTTTATTTCTACTTTTGGATTACGCACAAATGAGTATAGCTTGGAAATGGTACATCGTTCTTTGGAGTTGGATGACTTATTTTAGGATATCAAATTAACTCAATCATATCCTAATTTAATAGTAATATATCTCTATTTTATTCAAAGTTATATAGTTTTCATAATGTGTAACCCAATATTATTACTTACCTTTCAAGCCCTTATGTATAATGATCTAGTATTGTAAACTTTTAACATTGTCAGAATGGAATCAAAAAATAATCAGATTATTAATGAGACCCAAAAGTACATCACTCAATTTTATAAGAAACGCATACCCAAAACCTATGTCTTTCATAATTTACGACACACTAAAGATGTAGTGGAAGGTGTGCTACAAATTGGCAAAGCCCACGACTTAGGCGACAAGGAATTGGAAGTTTTACAACTAGCTGCTTGGTTTCATGATGTAGGATATCCAGAAGGAGCTGAATTACATGAAGAAAAGGGAGGGGAATATGCAGAGGCTTTTTTATTAGAACAAGGATATCCAAATGAAAATATTGAACAGGTTAAAGCTTATATTTTAGCGACTAAACGCTCTAATCAACCTAAAAGTGTATTAGAAGAAATCATTCGTGATGCAGATTTGAGTCATTTAGGTAAAGAGATTTATTGGGATAGAAGTAGTCGATTAAGACAAGAACTGACATTGACGCAAAATAAGCTGATGTCTGAAGAAGAGTGGTTAGACTTTGAGTTAAATTTTATGGTCAATCATCAATATCATACAAAGGTTGCGGAAACGTTATATGGCAAACGTAAACGCAAATACATTAAACAATTACAAAAGCAGAAGACTCGTCTTAATCCCAAACCAACTACAATAGCTACTAAGCAAACCAAGAAAAAGAAAGAAGAAGCTATCAATAAAGAACCTGAACTCAAAACGATGCGTTTGGGAAGGGGAGTAGAGACCATGTTTCGTACAAGTTATCGAACACATATTAACCTCAGTTCTATTGCGGATAATAAAGCCAATATTATGTTGAGTATCAATGTCATTCTTATTTCTATCATCATGGGAACGTTGATGCCACAGTTTGAAGATGATTCAAATTTAATTATCCCTACCGTTATCCTCTTACTCACCTGTTTGGTTTCTATGGTTTTTGCCGTATTAGCCACTCGCCCTAAAATTACAGAAGGTAAATTTTCAAGAGAAGATATTGAATCTCGTAAAGCGAATCTACTCTTTTTTGGTAATTTTTATAATATGCCGTTAGATGACTTTCAATGGGGTGTAGAGGAAATGATAAAAGACCAAGCCTATCTATATAATTCAATGACAAAGGATTTATATTTTTTAGGTGTTGTACTCGCCAAAAAGTACCGTTTACTCAGTGTTTGTTATAATATATTTATGTATGGAGTCATTACTGCTGTTTTAGCTTTTGTGGCATTTTCTGTTTTAAGACCTTTTTAGAGAAGCAGACAATAAGTTAAAACTATTTTCACTCCTATGCACTCTTGACCAAAAAGTTAAATGTTAATCTTAATCTTGTTCAGCTATTTCTCATGTAGGTTTAAAGCTACTAATTTTATACTTATACGGCGAAGGGATAAATCCCTGTCGCTTTATATTTTTACGAATGTTACTCTAAAGCGATAGGGATTCATCCCTTCGCTGCTTGGGAAATGGTTACATGAGAAATAGCTGAATCTTGTTCGTCAAAAGTGCATAGTAGCAAACCATCAAGCATAATCAACAGCCATTTCTCGCACTTGCTGTGATTGTTTTGCCTCTATTTCATCTGCAATTTCATCCCATAATTCGATTCTTTTTTGTAAGGCTTCTACTGCTACAGTCGTTGCCTCTTCCCACTTTTTATCATCTTGACCACATAATTCTGAAACCATTTCAAGGGAAAGTGGACCATGTTCATCGCCATCTATTTCGATATGTCGCTTTAAGTAATAGGATAATTTAGGAAAACCTTTTCCTGCCTCTTGATTGGATTTATTAATGATTTCAATAAACATATCGGGAATTAAATCTTCTCTACCAAATGTAAAGGCAGCAGCAATTTTATGAATTGCATTGGTTTGGATAAGGTTAAATGTGAATTCTAAAAATTCTTGTTCTGCCTTTTTTAGATTAGCCTTGGAGAATATATCAAATATATCCGCTAAAGAATTGGTAGAATCTACAATACTTAAAATCTTATCGGTATTTGCTCCAACTTCCTGCATCGCCTCTAAGTACATTTCAAAATGACTTTTAGGAACACCTAATTCATTCACATCGCTTTCTTCCCCGAATACAATTTCATTAATAAATCGTGCTGTCTTTGCATTTTTTACAGGTTTCCATGGAATCGTATTACATGTTAAATGATTTTGGAGTGCCTTCAAAAGAGACATAAAATCCCAAACAGCATAGACATGTTTTTCCATAAAAACTTGGATGTCTTCCACTTCTGCTAGGAGCGTATAAAGCCTATGGTGAGTCAATTGTTCTCTTAATCCTTTTATATTATGCTCAATCCAATCAAGTGAATTCATTTAAGTTATATTGTTTGTTGATTAATGGATTATGTAACAAAGTAGGGATTGGTTTGATTATACTTTACTTGATTTTTTACCTATGGAACATAAACAAAAGTTATGTTATAACATAAGATGGCAGCTTGGAAAAAATCCAAGCTGCCATCTTTTATCATCTATTGAATTGATGAAAATACAATAGGTTTCTACTATTTAATTCCCAATTCCTTTTTTCGCTTTTTCAAAAGTTTCGCTACATTGATAGTATCCCCTTCTTTGATATTTTCATCAACTACTAAAAGAACATATTTTTTCAATTTATGCTTAAACTTAATTTTCTGTCCAATTTTTAGAGCGACACCACTATTAGAAAACGGGGATAAATTTGGATTCATCACAGATGGAATATAGAGCGGAATAGACTTCGCTGTACCGTTGCGAAGGGTAAATGAGATATAAGTCTCTTTAGACTCCGATAGTGGTTTACGTGTATTTTCTGCTACTTTGATTTTTAGCTTAACAGGTTGACTATTCCTATTTTTTAAAACGAGCTTACTGCTCTTTTCAACTAGGATATCCGCTTTACTTCCCTTTTCACCTAATCCAAAACCTCTAAGTTGCTCGCCTGTAGCTTTATCTAAAACAGCTACACTTAATCCCTTCCCTGCCTTATTTTTTAAAGTGACTTTGTGCATAGCATATTCTTGATATTCTAATTCAAGTGTTTCGTTGGCGGGTACTTCTACTGTTTTTTGACCATTTGATTCTATTGTAATAGATAAAAAAGTAAATACTGCAAGTACTACGATAAAGTAATGTTTCATACGATTGAATTTTAATGTTGTAAAAAATTGATAACAGGATTAAAGACAGTAGAAAAGGATTAATGTTAGTTAAGGAGCGTTAATAAGTTGTTATTTCATACCTTTTGCAGAAATTCATACTCTGTCTAAAACAGTAGTGAAAAACTAAAAAACTATTCTCCTTTAGCGATTAGATTAGCTAACGAAAGCCTAAAATTTCATAAAGCAGTTATACTAGGAATTTTAACCTATTTTGAAATTTCAAGCGATTTTTATTGTAATTAGAGATATGTAATGGTATTTTGTTCTGATTTTTAATACGATTCTTTTTACAATACAATTTTAGTTTACATGAAAATACTTTTTACAAAACTCTTTACGCTGATTATAGCAATTAGCTTATCCACAATTAGTTATGGACAAACACTGGGTAATATAGTAGTATCCTCACCCGTAACCTCTTGTACCAATACCTCTGTAACCGTAGATGTAACACAACTCTGTATTAATTACATTTACAATGGACCTAGTTTTGCGGTGAACGGAAACGTAATTACGGTGAATATTGATTGGGATACACCTGGCCCTATTTGTTTAGGGGCATTAGCATTTCTTCAACCTACACAGGATTTAGGGCAGTTGTCGGCAGGAACATACTCTTTAGTGATACAAACTCGACTAGATAATGTAGTACAGCAGTCCTCTACGCAAACGCTTAACGTAATTTCTTGCTGTAATGCACAAGCAATAATAGCCTCATCGGCTACAAATATTTGTGCAGGAGATAGTGTATTATTAGTCAATAATTCAACTAATGCAACGGGGGTATTCTGGTCTCAAAATGGCTCTAGTTTTTCAACCAATGATTCCATTGTTTTACATTTTCCAACAGGTGGAACTTATCCTATTGAGTTAACAGCAATAGGTGGGGCGTGTACAGATAATGTAACGGAAACAATCATCGTAAATGATTATCCAAATGTTGATTTAGGGCCTGATACTAGTGTATGTGCGGGGTCATCACTACTATTAAATGGAGGTGGTGCTGTTCCTGGTGCTAGTTATATGTGGAATACTGGAGATACGACTTTTTCTATTTCCATTACTACTTCAGGTACATATTCTTTAACGGTTGATAACAATGGATGTGTAGGGGATGATGAGATTGTGGTGGGGACAAATGTTTCTCCGATTCTCGACTTAGGAGCAGATACTATAGTTTGTGAAGGTTCTCCGTTGGTGTTAAATGCCGCTACGAATCAGCCTGGTGCCGTTTATAATTGGTCAGATGGACAGTCAACACCGACAATATCCGTAGTAGCAGGCGGCATATATAGTGTGACGGTTACGAATGGTTTAAACTGTTCTTCTACTGATAATATAGCCGTTAACTTTGAAGCAGTCCCTGCACCTAATTTAGGGGCAGATACAATACTTTGTCAAGGAGAAACATTGATGTTGGATGGTTTTTCTAATAATTCTACTAGCTTCTTATGGAATACTGGTTCTACCAATGCCATCATTACAGTAGATAGTGCTGGCACTTATTCAGTGACTTCTACCACCAATAATGGTTGTTCAGGAACAGATGAAATAATGGTTAGTTATTCTACCGTATCTGTGAATTTGGGCGATAGCATAGGGCTTGCACCAAATCAAACGGTTACTTTAGATGCAGGTAATCCTGGGGCAACTTATTTATGGAATACAGGAGCTACAACTCAAACAATTGACACAGATTCTATTGGTACTTATACGGTGACAGTAACGGATGCAAATGGTTGTACAGCCATGGGTTCTATCGTCATTGTTGTCCGTACTACTAGTACAAAATCGCTCTCCTTAGAGCAACTTCAGGTTTTCCCAAATCCTGCTTTTAATTATATTCAAATTGAAAGTAATGACTTGAATTTACAGTCGGCTACTATTTTTAATAGCGTTGGACAAATAGTGATGCAAACGACTATTTTAAACAATCGTCAGATTGCTGTGCAAGAATTGGCTAGCGGAATGTATTATATTCACTTGAGCAATACAGATGGAGTTGTTGTTGGTACAGCTCGATTTATTAAACATTAAAATTATATATTTTTAATACTTTTATAGGCTTGTTCTATAGCTTATAATAAAAGGATAGAACAAGCCTTATTTTTAATTCATTTAACTAATTCTATCTCATACCATTAAAATCATAACTCATGAAGCAATTAGCGATAAGTACATTTTTCTTCATTTTATTTACGACAATCCTCAAGGCTCAAATTTCTTTTATGCCTTACTTTAGAGCTGACTTTTCTACAATTGAATTGAAACAAGCAGATCCTAATTTTGCACTTACTTATGGTGTATCAACCCCTAAACTAGGTTATGTTTTTGGTGTAAATATCCATTATCAGTTTAAAGAAAAATGGAGCGTAAATTCGGGATTTTTATTGCAGAATATGAGAGATAGGGTAAATCGTTCTTTATCCGAATTTGATGTTCCTCATCCTGTAGGTACGCCTGACTTTGATGCGTTGAAATTGGATCACCGTTATACTTTTTTAAGTATTCCCCTTCAACTCCAATATAATTTTAGGATTGACAAGAACGTAACTTTATTTACTGCACTAGGAGGTACATTCGATTTTCATATTGATGATACTTATATTTTTTTATTGTATCAAAATGGTGAGATTATTCAGCAAACGACAGAACCTACTATTGACCTATTTATAGCTAACACAGAGCCTTTTAATTTATCTGCTAAACTAGATATTGGAATAACGTATAATTTAACGGAGCGTATTGCATTACATACTTTTTTAGCAGGAAGTATGCTGATAGTACCGATATCTGGACCAGATGTATATGATACACAGCATTTCAACACTGGTTTAGGGCTTGGGATAAGTTATTGGATAAAAAAATAAAATTAAATATTTCAAAAGATGTCAACGATTTGTGTCTTTATATCGTATTCAACAACAAATATATAATATTCATTTCTTTCACAATTTAAATATATATATCTTTATATGAGATCATTTCTACTTATCCTTATTTGTGTCCTTTTATCGCTTACTATATTTGGACAGAGTTATCAACCTTTTAACGCTAATCATGAGTCTTACTTTGCCTATAACGGAAGTGGTTTATACCTCTATAATGATGTAATTTTTCCGTTACGAATTGATTCTACATCAATGAATCCTGATGGCAGTGTTACACATCACCATTTTAGAATATTTGCAGAAAGACAAGACGCTAATGGTTGTTATATTATTAATGATACTTCATGGACGGGTACAGAGACCATTTTAACAACGAATACCGCTTTATTTTATAATAAACAACAAGAGAGTATTACAATACACTTAGATAAACAACTTGGAGAAAGTTGGGTAATTTATACCGCTTCAAATGGAGATTATCTAGAAAGTACTTTAACGGCAAAAACAATAGAGACCTTTCTAGGAATTACAGATACCGTACAAACAATTACATTACAGGCTAAAGATAATACAGGAAATGCTTTACCTCAACACATCCTAAATGGAAAAGAAATTAAGATTAGTAAAAATTATGGCTTTGTAAAAGCTGTGAATTTTGCAGACTTTCCTAATGATGCAACAGAACTTATACTAGAAGGACATAGTAATATTCCTATTGGTGTTAAAGATATTGATTTTTATGATATTTTTGATTTTGATATTGGCGATGAAAAGCATATTACAGATCATGTTTTTGATATTACTTACATGATTCAAACAGCTTATATAAAGTTAGAAGTAATAGATAAAGATGTTTATAATAATGGGGATTCTTTAGTTTATACATTATTTAGAGATCAAGTGATTCATACTTGGACAAACGCTACAAATACTAACGATACCACTATTTTACAAGATACAATTACAGAAGTCTATAGTAAACCATTTTATTTTTCAGCTATTGATAATCCATCTTTTGAATTTGATACAACCGATTCATTAAATACGGTATATACCCCTGTATTAAGTCAAAATAGCAGTACTAGACTAACAAAGAGTTTATACACAGGAGTTGTGTTTAATGGTTGTTGGCAAGGTATAATTGATGGATGCATTAATTATCAATTTTTTGATGGTGTAGGAGGCCCTTACAATGCTTCGTGTGGAAGTCCTGATGGTTTATCTTTAGTTTATTACAAAAAAGGAAATGAATTATGGGGAACGCCTCATAATTTTGATGTACTTACATCAATACAACCTGTACAACCTACTAATTTGGATATTAGTATATCACCGAATCCAATGTCTGAGCAAACCGTGTTTACGGTAAAGAATGGCTATATACATCAAAAACTGACTCTACGACTTTTTGATGTACATGGGAAACAAGTAAGAATGATTTCATCAAATGGTAATAATCAAATTACTTTAAATAGGGAGAAATTACATACAGGATTTTATTTTTATCGGGTTGATTTAGAGGGGAAAGTAGTAAAATCAGGTAAATTAATAGTTCACTAGTTTAATATAAATTATATAGAAAGTAGAGGCATTTTAAAAACTCAAAATGCCTCTACTTTTATTAGTTACTTACTCCAACATAAACTTAAATAAGTTATTAGTCGCATAAGATTTTCCATCCAATTCAACCTTAAAATCTTTGATTTTAAGGTTATCAGTAGTTTGTAATACCTTCATGATTAATTACTTATTTTTAGCATTATGATAAGCAGCAATGACTTCGTTCAATCGCTTATTAATTGCACTTGCACGGGTTGCTATCATTCCATGATTTCCACCTTTTATGATTTCTGCATTTTTAATCAATCGGATTGGAAAAATTAAATCTTTATCACCATGGATATGGATTAGGGTATCGGGATACTCCGTATTCTTCCAATTTGCAATCTGCCGAATTGCCCAATCTTTATAGTGTTCACTCATGGCTTCAAACATTTCCGTGAAAAAATCCATAGCCCCCGTACTTTTCAAACCAAAGAATTGTCCCCATATATTTCTAAAGAATTGCCGCATTTTGGGCGTTGACAATTTATACAAAGGCACTCGTTTTATAACATTAAAAAAAGCAGGTTTCTCATGATGTGTTTTCACACTAGAAATAATCACGACTTGTTGTACCTCAATTCGTTTTGCAATTTCGATAGCTGCAATACCTCCTTTTGAAACTCCAACTAACATTACATCCTCTCGTTCTTTGAACTGCGGCAACATTCTATTGATGTAATTATCAAAAGCCTCATCACCTATCGGTTCAAGCCATTTGATATAATGAATGGTTGCATTTTTTAATCGAACCCTAAAGAATAATCGCTCATCGAGCCCCATACCTGGAATGAGATATACATTCATAGCTTTATTGGTTTTGTAATGTTGGCTTCATTCGACTTGTACAATGAAATTCAAATAAGAAATTGAAATACATGAAATCAACTTACCATATTCCTATCCAATTTTCTAGGTGTCTTTTAGTTTCTTCAACTGCGTTCCAACTATTAATGTTTTCATCATCTCTATCGTCAATTGCAGTAAGATATTATATATGGATTTTTTCCCCTTTTTCAAGTTTTGGAATTTTGGTTTCTAATCCCAAATCCCCTTCCAAATATATTGTAATACTTCTAAAGAAATCAATTCCTTCTGTTATAAATCGCTTTGGAAACCAATCACCTCGCTGAGCTCTTGAATACATTAATTCATCGTTTTCTGTACCAATGTGAAGTTGCCATTCTGCGTTATAGCCTTCAATCGCATCCAAATTTTGACCTGAGTTAGGGCTAAATAGGACATCCTCTTTAGTGTTTTTTAAGGTACATCTAATCTTCAATTGTTCTTTCTGCGTATTGTGTTTAGATATTCTAAATATCCAGCATTTAGAATCTTTTATAAATTCATAGGTTCTTACTTTAGTACACTAAGTACTGAATTTTTGCACAAAATTGGCAAGAGTTGTACTTAGA
>CAYLSF010000017.1:4120-22091 GCA_964385675.1 uncultured Saprospiraceae bacterium | reverse complement strand
CATTTTTAGTCATCATCTTTTCATACACTATAATTTAGTCGGGAATTTGAGTCGAGAGGGAAACAATTATTTTGGGATTTTAATACTATTAAAAGTAATCGAAGAAACGTTAAAATTTAACGTTTCTTCGAGGAGGGTTTACCTTTTTATAAATCGCTGAACGTCAACATTTCCATCATCCAATGTTATTTTTAAGAAATAGACTCCTGACGGCAATTGAAGAATATTAATCTGGGTAGT
The DNA here is from genome assembly GCA_964385675.1 of uncultured Saprospiraceae bacterium. GTDB lineage: Bacteria > Bacteroidota > Bacteroidia > Chitinophagales > Saprospiraceae > CAYLSF01. Next base: position 21,851 of record CAYLSF010000017.1, on the reverse strand, counting down.
ATGATGTAAGGCTTGTAGCACTTGACCATTTACATTGATAATTTCTATTTTATCCAATGTCTGTCCTTCTAGCCCTCTGATGTTAAGCGTATTTTTAGCTGGATTAGGATAAAGAACAACACTCTGTTTATTTAATCTCGAATTATCAATGGTTACAATTTGACTATATTCAAATTGACCATCTATATCAACTTGTTTTAAGCGGTAGTAGTTAATACCTTGATAAGGTTCATGGTCTGTAAAGTCATATTCTTGTGATTCTAGGATAGTACCTACGCCCTGTACGAAACCGATATTTTCCCAAGTTTTACCTGTTGCACTACGTTGAATGTGAAATCCTTCATTATTGATCTCTGATAGGGTATTCCAATTCAATAATACTTCTGATTCGATGAGTTGCCCCTCAAAATGAGCTAATTCTACAGGAAGAACTGTGGCAGCACCACATTTAAAAGTATAGACTGCCCCCGCTCTAGTGAGGGAGTTCGCACCTGATACATCTTCTGCCTCTCCCCATGCTCCTACAAGCAGGGTTTCTCCTGAAATACCTGCACTCCATCCAAATACTGCATCTGTTGTTCCTCTATCGGAAGCTACAAACTTTTTAGTTTGCCCCCAATTATCTGTACCGCCTTCATCTTTGTGATACATATATACGGCTCCTGCTGAAGCTACCGAATTAGCACCATTCTCATCTAATGGATGTAAGACAGAGCCTACGATAACATAATCACCATCAATATCTACGGTAGAGCCAAACCAATCATCTGCGGCTCTATCTGATGCTACAATCTTTTTGACCTCGCCCCAGTTATCTGTACCACCTTCATCTTTTTTGAAAATATAAGCTGCTCCTGCATTAGAAAGCGTATTCATATTAGCAGCATCGTAATCATTATGTCTAGCACCTGCAACGATATAATCTCCTGAAATTGCAATTGGCCAACCAAACCAATCATCCGCACCTCTATCCGACGGTACAATTTTTTTGATTTCTCCCCAATTATCCACGCCGCCTTCATCTTTTTTGAAAACATAAGCTGCTCCTGCATGAGATACGGAATTAGTACCTGCTGCATCCGTATCTTGACCATAAGCACCAATGACGCAATAATCTCCTGAGATGGCAACTCCTCTACCTACATAGTCGTGTGCTGTTCTATCTGAAGTTATTAATTTTTTAACTTGTCCCCAATTATCTGTACCGCCTTGATCTTTTTTGAAAATATAAGCTACACCAGACCAATACAACGGATCATTGGTTAAGACATTTCCTTTTTTAATAAAAGCTCCTACGACTAAATAATCTCCAAAAGCATCAATTCCATTTTGACTAAAAAGATCTCGCCGTTCTCTATCATTCGGTACAATTTTTTTGATTTCTCCCCAGTTATCCGTTCCACCCTCGTCTTTTTTGAATACATATACGGAACCTGCATCATGCAAGAAATTATTGCCATTCTCATCCTCTGTTTCGTTAGGTGCTGCAACGAAAATATAATCTCCAGCGATAGCCACAGATATTCCAAGCTGATCTTCTGCTGCTCTATCAGAAGCTACTATTTTTTTGAGAATGCCCCAGTTATCTGCACCACCATGATCTCGTTTTAGAATATAAGCTGCCCCTGCTGCTAACATGGTATTCATCCCATTTGCATCTGTTGACTGCCCTACAGCACTAACTACAGCATAGTCGCCATCAATGGCAACATCGTATCCAAAGGCGTCATACGCCTCTCTATCTCCGTTAACAATTTTACGTAATTGACCATGTGTAATGCCTGTGCAGTCCTCTTCTGGCTTAAAGATATAAGCCGCTCCCACATCAGAATAAAACCCACCACTTGGTATGTAAAAATACTTACCAGGTATACCTACAATAACATAGTCACCAGATATTCCAACACTCTCACCAAAATGATCGTGACTTTCTCTATCTGATGCCGCTATTTTTTGAATCTCCCCCCAATTATCTACTCCACCTTCATCTTTATGGAAAATATAAGCAGACCCTGTAAGATATAATGTATTGTTTCCATCTGCATCTTCATCTTCAAATCGAGCACCTACTACGGCGTAGTCACCAGAAATAGCAACATCACTCCCAAACGCATCTCCTTGATCTCTATCAGACGCTACTATTTTTTGAACCTGCCCCCAGTTATCTGTACCCCCTTCATCCTTATTGAAAATGTAAACCGAACCTGCATTATGTAAAGAATTATTACCTGCTGCATCTTCTTGATCAAATCTTGAGGCTATTATAACATAGTCTCCATCAATATCTACACTTTCCCCAAATGAATCTCCACTTGCTAAATCATTCGATACGATTCTTTTAAGCTCTCCCCAATTATCTACGCCCCCATGGTCTTTTTTGAATATATACGAAGCATTACCAGACGATGCTCCTACAACAATGTATTCACCAGAAATGGCAACACTTTGCCCAAAAACATCCCCGTTATTAATATCAGAAGGTATTAACTTTTGTAACTCGCCCCAGTTGTCTGCACCACCTTCGTCTTTTTTAAATACATAAACTGAGCCTGCAGTATTGTAGGTTACAATGCCCACGGTTACTTGTTTCACATGAGCCGCTACTACAGCATAATCACCTGATATAGAAACACTATGTCCAAATCTATCATTGGTTGATACATCAGAAGCAACCAATTTTTTAACTTCTCCCCAGTTATCTGTTCCTCCTTCGTCTTTTCTAAAAATATAAGCAGTACCTGCTGCTGTAAATGTTCCACCTCCTGACCCCGTTTCCGTTGTAGCATAAGCCCCTACAATAGCATAATCACCAGAAATATCCACACTCCAGCCAAATAATGCGGCACCAGACCTATCGGATGCCACAATTTTTTTTACGAGACTCCAACTATCTGTGCCACCTTGATCTTTCTTTAAAATATATGCAGAACCTGCTCCCCCTACATAATTCCCTCCATTTGCATCGTGATCTTCTGCATACGCTCCTACTATGGCATAATCACCATCAATAGCTACACTAGTACCATAAGCATCTTGACTTGTCCCATCTGGAGGAATCGCTTTTACGATTTCTGTAAAATCCTGTGCATTGATAATTCCAAAAGTTAATATTGCAATACTTAATAAAAATAATTTTCTTTTCATGTTAAGTTTTAATTTTTGAAACACTGAGTAAATAGGCACTCTTTGATGCTGAAAAGCATCAAAGAGTTAGTTTTCATTTCCTATTATGGAGTATTGATTAAAAAATAGAGTAAATGATGTAATTAGTCCTAATTGAAAGATATTTATGCAGCTTTAATTCGCATATCCGCTAAAAAATGATCAATATATTTATACCTATCCGTAGCGATTTGCCAGTCATAAGAAGCAGCAATACAGTTTCTTAGAGACTCAATATAGTATCGTACAGGTATTTGATATTCAATAGGTAATTTTGCTATTTCCTGCTCTCTTCTCAAGTATAGTTGTCTAAACTGCTGCTCATATTCATTCGAAATATCAATAGCTTTGAATATAGCTTCATTCAAGTGAGTAGCCTCTTTCATCTCTAACAAAGCATTAATTAAGTTATATTTACTATGAACCTCCGCAGGGTACGAAAATATATCATTGGACAAGGTAGGGTGAAGATTGCAGCAATAATACAACTCTTTTAAATATTCATTTTTCTTCAATAAATCCGCTGGCAAATAGTTTTCATACACATAATCATATAAATCTAAGGTAGCATCCATGCCACCGCACCAACGTCTTGTAGCAATATACTCCTCAATCGTGGTGTACTCCACAGGATTCAATGCATGATCAAGATGTGTGAATAGGCTTTGCGTGATTTTTTTGAAAAAAGTTTTATTACTTTTCTTCAATAAGGTATTTCTAAACCATAGAATACCATTCATTAAGTTTTGAATTGTTGGAATCGAAGAATCTTGTATTTCACCAGTCATCCATACTAAAAGTAGCTTTTCTAACTCTGGCTTTGCAGACACTAAATCGGCTTTATAGGTATCTTCTCCAAAGATGTTATCTAAATAATATAAGCTATTGAAAAATACGGTTACATCAATCACCCTATCCGCGGGGGCTTCTGGAAATAAATCAGGTACAAAGTCAGAATAAGACTCATAACCTTCTGATATAATGTTTAAAGATTTTGCCAATTTATAGGCTTCTGCCATAATATAATCCGTTTGTGGATGTGGCTGTTTTGGTCTTAAAGACATGGTTAATAAACTGGAGTGACCAATAATGGAAGTTGACGGAAATGTGGTAAATGGTTGTGCCGCTGTCATGATAATTATAGTTTTTTAATAGAGCGAGTATAAACTTGCTCAAAGTCTTGTGAAGTATTTTTGTATGGTTTTTAACTTAAAAACCTAATCAATAATCTTAGTCGTAAAACTCACAGACCAAGGAAACACTTGTGGTAAGATTTTTAATTTTTTATGAAGCTCTATCCCATTTAAATAGCCATCGCCATCTGTTCTTCGACAGGATATTTTAAATCTTCAAAAATATTATCCATCGAACGATACCGATTTGTACTCATTTGCCAATGATAACTGGCAGATATTAATTGTTCTATTCCTGTTAGGTAAATGTTTATAATGTGTCGTTCGGTCAATGGTGCTGTTTCAATTTGTTTTCGAGTATATTGACTGTGCTCTGTAAAAGATTCAAAACATTGATTCACTAAATTAAGTCCTAGTGAAATCGCTTCATCTAAGTTATTCACGGTATTCGTTTTCAAATACGCATTTAATAAATTGTGTTGGCTATGTTTCTCTTTATGGTAAGAGATTAAATCATTAGATAACACACCTATTAACACACAATCCTCTGTAGCTTGTTGTAATGAGGGGTATTTTATAAAAAGCAATTCATTGATATAAACACCATTCACAAATTCAATCATACCAATTGTGGGATACATACCACCAAAGTGAATACGAGATTCAATATATTCGTCAACTACTTGATATTGAGTAGGATTCAGTGTATATCGTATATGGTCGTACAAACATTTAGTGTATCGTTGAAAAAACACTTCATTGGAATTTTTTCTAATTCTTTCGCTACAGTAAGCTATTGCTTTAAACAAAGGCCGAAATGATTCAGATAATTTATTTGGATTATAATGACCCGTCATCCATGTAGCAAACAACATTTTAAAATCTGGAGGAGTAACCTCACTATTCATATCCTCTCCAAAAAAATCATCTAAATAGTATAATGTAGAAAACCATACCGTTGCAATTACTGAGCGCTCAATATCTGTATCAACAAAAATATACGGTGTCATCGTACTATGACCATCATAGAATTTTTTAGAATAGATACCCAATTTTTTAGAAATATATTTGGCTTCTTCCAATATAGTATTGCTGCTTGAATGAATTTTCATAGTGGTCGTTGCAATCTTGAAATCTGTTGAGTAATATTTATTTTGTAATTTCATTTTAGCTCTTTATCTGTTTTGATATTAATTTATGATTACAAAGATGAAACAGATTTATCCCCTAAACTCGATGATTCTATAAGTGGGTACATTGAAGTAATAAGTGGTCGTTTTAGTGTATAAGTGGGATTTTGGATGGTAAATGGTCACTTCGCTTGATGGCAGACAGTGAACAGTTTTTATCAAATATGTAATATCTATTGTGTATCAGTAAAGTCCAAAAACGACTAATAATGCCTTAATCATAAGTATAAAAGTAAGCGGCACTAAGGATAAAAACGCAAAAAACGGCAAGATAAATACAGTAAAACTAGCAGTAGTCGCCTGCTCAAAAGTACCATCATATCGTTGTTGTGGTATGACATCTATTTGTTCTAGGAGAATTTGATGATTGGGTTGATGAGGATTATATAAAATAGGATGAGAAGTATTAGCTTCTAATATGGAATGTAATGAACTCTTCGCTTCTACCTCAAAAGTATAAGGTTTTCCCTTTGCTTTATATTGAAAATAATAATGATAAAGCATTATGTCTGGATCTTTCGCAGGTATCTTTTTTTGTTTGGTAATAGTTGCATTGGTTTGAATCCCATATTGTAATAGAAATAATTCATATCTAGCTTCATTAATGCCTTTGATTAAAGTATTAAAACCCAAAACAGGAATTAAAAATACTAACATCAATAGCCAACTTCCTATACCATAATTGGATTCTTCATACATCAATCGTGATTCTCTAACCAATTTTGGATGATGCCAAACAGTGACTTGTTCCCCTATTTCATAATATAAATATTCCTTAACTATCCGGTTACTTATTTTGTGTGTATCCACCCAATAGTCATAACCAATGACATATTTTGAAGCACTATTTTCTAAAGTTTTTAGGGTATCAAATTCTGTAATTACTCCTTTTGTCTTTATAAAAGGCGGTTCTAATCGAGTAATTTCATACAAAGGCGTATCGCCTAAAACGATATAAGAAAATATCATTCCGACCAATATTACTAAAGTTCCACTAAAAATACTGTTATGATTAACAATGGTTACGATTCGTGTCCATAGAGATAAGTAACGAGGTGGTTTAGATAATTTCATTGCTTGATGTGTTGATGTGTTGATGTGTTGTCGTGTTGTCGTGTTGAAGTGTTGAAGTGTTGAAGTGTTGATGTGTTGATGTGTAAAGTGAAACGAAGTCCCGTACCGATAGATCGGGATTGTTGTATTGTTATTTTATCGTTCACATCAGCACTTCAACACCTCAACACAAATTTACGCTTCCATTATTTTTATTAAAATATCAACCTGTGTTCCCATAGCGGTAGCATCATCATAGAGGTCTCGGATTTGAATATCTACAAAAGCATCTTGAACAGATTTAAGCGTTTCCAATCGTTCTTCTATGATTTTCATTCCTCTTGATTTATGACTTCTTTGGGCTTGAGCTTGTATCACTTTAGCTGCTACCCTTCCCACTCCGTTATCTTTTACTGTACAACAAATGGTATCTTCATCTTTTTGAGTGATAATAATTTCTAATAAACCTTTACTCTCCTTATAATTAAGTCCATGATTAATGGCATTTTCTACAAAAGGCTGAATCAACATGGTGGGCAACTCTGCATAAATATCGACTTCATCATCTACCAGCCAATGTACATCAAATTTGTCCTTAAATCGGAGTTGCTCTAATTCTACATAGAGTTTAAGGAGTTTAAGTTCTTCGTCCACTGTGGTATATTTTTCTTTGGAAGCATCTAAATACGACCGCATTAATCGAGCAAATTTAACCAAATAGGCATCAGCCGATTGAATATTGCTACTTAATATAAAATTTTGAATAGCGGATAGAGAATTAAAAATAAAATGCGGGTTCATTTGAGCTTGTAAGGCTTGCAATTCTAAGTCTGCAAAGCGTTTTTCTACCGCTCGTCGTTCTTGCTCTTCTTTAGCTAGTTGTTTAAATCGCCAACGGAAAATACTGTAAATTAATCCCCCTAAGAATATTACTAATAATAAATAAAACCAGATCGTTGTCCACCAAGGTTGTTGAATCGTAAATTGTAAGGTTTGTATAGGACTAGAAATACCATTTAAGTCAATCGCTTGTAATTCAAAAATATAGTTACCTGGTCGTAGTTGTGGATAAGAACGCTCCAATTGCATTGTGGTTTGCCAATCTTTATCCACCCCTTTCATCCGATACCGATAGGTAATATTTTTTTGGCTTTTGTAGGAAAGTCCTACATATTGAATCGTGATGGTATTATCATTGTGGTGTAGGGTGTAATTCAATTGAATAGTGGTATCTTGTTGATTGATGGACAACCCTGTCCAATGTAAAATAGGGGGGATACTATCTTGTGTATCAATATTAGTCGGCAATAGCGTAATCCCTTCTCTAGTCCCAATGTAAGCCATACTATCTTTTACAAAAACGGAATTAATTACTCTAGTAGGTAATCCATGAGTCGTATTAAATGTCCGAACTTCCGTTTCAAAAGGTTCCCAAGATTTTACTTGAATACGTTTTAATCCATTTGCGGTAGCTACCCAAATTTCCTCTGAATTTTTAGCAAATAATTGAGCAACAATATCCGATTCTGTCCCTTTTACTAATTTAAAATCTCCCTTTTCACATTGTTCGCAAGCATAGATACCATATCCATCGGTACCAATCCAAAGGCGATGTTGGTCGTCGGTTACTAAGTCTTTTACATTATAAGAAAAACTAGGTAATGGTTTGGCTTTATGTTTACTATCGCTTATTCTTAAAATGGTGTCAATATTATCATAATACAATCCATTACTACGCCCCATCCAAAGGGTATTGTCCTGTACCGCTAAAGCATATGTTCTACCCTCTAACATATTATGTTGAAAAACATAATCACCTGTTTCTTTATTATATCTAAACACACCTACTCCACCATTATATCCAACCCAAAAATGTTGACCTCTAATATCATAAAGTACTGACTTGTAAGAAGTTCCTTTAAATTTATTCTTTAAAATTAAGTTCGTCTTTTTAGGAATTAATGTTTTTGAATTTCGAGTAGCTTCAGGACTACTATAATCTTTTGTAAAATAGGGTTTGGGCATAACGGCACTTATGCCAATATCTTTAAGATTAAGCCAATAACCATGAAAAGCAATATCTCCAGATGAAGAAACACCTCCACAGGTTACTAGTAATTTTCCATTTCCAGTCGTTAAGGTAGATATACTTCGTGTCTCATCAGTCAATAATACAGGATAGATCTGCCCTTTTGTGAGTCTGTATATATTATCTAATGAAGAAGGATAAAACGCCTTATTATTAATAAAATATACGTTATGCTTATTATCCACCCAAAGGTCTTTTACATTTGGAAAGGTTGGACGAATTTGTAGTGCAGCTTGACTTTGTCGAGTAATACACACCACCCCTTTATCCGCTGTATTGAACCACCAATTTTTTTCTTTATCTATAACAATTCTACCTTTTGTAGTAATATTACTAGGTATCGTAAAAGTCTCGGCTTTACTCAAATCAAAGTTATGCTTTAGTAAAAATAATTGGTTATCTACTCGCCACATAAAATCTCCTAAATAATCTATAAACGAATTCTTATTTCCACCCAATACTTTGATAGATATGGACTTAGTTAGACGGGTTTTAAAATCAAATTGATGGATTTGAGAAGAAGACCAGTAATGATAATAGTGTTTTGTGACAGAAAGGGCATCATCATTAGGATTATATATTTTATCCCCTACTGTTCTAATTTTTTGAACAGGTTGTTGGTTATAAAAATAATAAAAATAAGGCTTATGAATGTTCGGATTAGGGGAATTAATCATATGCCCACTTGTAAAATAAAACTCCTTTTCTTCTCCCTGATATATAAATGTAGAAGGATAAAAGTAGGGATCAATCGCTATATTCCCTTCTTCTACTAAACTATCATTTTTAAAAGCATATAAGGTTTCATAAGTCTTTACCCATATTTTACCATTGGTCTCAAAATAGCTTCCGCTAGGATTAAGTTTTTGTGTCAATTCATTTTTAAAAATTTTAACGGTATCATTTTCTATATAAACAATGCCTTTAAAAAAACTCATTACAAAAATCCGCCCCTTGCTATCCTCGAAAAGTTTCCAAACATCATTATTCGGCAATCCATTTGCCGTAGTGAATACTTTAAAGGTGTAACCATTAAACTTCGCCAAGCCCTTATCCGTCGCAAACCACAGAAACCCTTTCTTATCTTGTAGCATATCATAAACTACATCACTCGGTAATCCATCTTTTATGGTATAGGTAATGAGATTCCGTTCGTACTGTCCTGACAGTAACGTTGAGTAACATAACCATAAACTTATCCAAAATAAGTACCTCATTGATTCAATTTTATATACAGGGGTAAATCACTGGTTAATTTGTGTTTAATTCTAATTGATGATAAATCTACTTGATTTTAAATTGAAAAACCAATCTAGTACATAAAAGGGAGGGTTGAATAAATAAGTGGGCTTTGATTTCGGATATATGACCTGCCTTTGTCGGCAGACAGGTTTCGGAGGACTTTATTTGCCGAAATCCAAAATCAAAAATCTGAAATCACAACTTATAGGTTCGCATAAACTCAATAAACTGTGTCCGTCGGCGTTTGGCTACAGGAATATGTTGTTGATTTTTTAAGATCGCAACACAATCTTGCCTATCATATCGTTCTACATATTCAATATTAATAACGTGTTTATGGTGGACTCTAAAAAAAGCAGAAGAACCTTCTAAGGCTTCTTCAAAATGTTTTAGGTTTTTACTCGCACAAATTTTTGTCTTGTCTTTTTTATAAATATAAGTATAGCCACCTTGTGCTTCAAATCGAATAATATCTGCTAACGCCACAAACTCATCTCGCTCCAAAGATGGAATCACCATTATCTTTTTATGCTTTTGTTGGGTTTCCATATTCTTAAGCAAATATTTGAGTTTAATTTGCTCTAACTCAATTTGCTCTTGTGCCTTTTCTACCGCCTCTACCAACTCTCGACTATCCACAGGTTTTAATAAATAATCTAAAGCACAAAACTTAAAAGCTTGAATCGCATAATTATTAAAACCCGTTACAAAGATAACTTGAAAGAAGGGGTTGGGAAATTGACTCAATAAGTCAAATCCTGATTGTCGATTCAAATGAATATCTAAAAAAATAAGCTGTGGACGCAGCCGTTTAATCTGTTCTACGGCATTGGTCACATTATCGCACTCTGCCAAGAGTTGAATGTTCGGACAAAATAATCTTACTTTCTGCACAAGGGCTTGACGACCTTCGTATTCATCATCAACTATAATAGCCGTAATCATCTATTAAAAGTGGTTCGTTCGGAAATGTATGGTACAACACTAATTTTTAGTCGTTTTCAATTTCATAAAGGTAAACGTTGTATCGTATTTTTTCTAAAAAATGCTCTAAAAGTCTCATTTCTTCCACTTAATACAAATCAATAATAATTGGTCTCTTTATTCAGACTTTGATTTTTTAATCGTATTTTGTACAGATAAAATTCTCACCACTTTCTACTTAAAAAATTCAGTTATTTTTCATTCATCATTTCAAAACTAATCTTTTTTATGAAAAATAGATTTATAATTTTATTGCTTTCGCTATTGAATTTACTCCCTCTAATATTGCTAGCACAGTGTCGTATTAAAAATATAGGAGCAGAAGCTAATATAGGTACAAGTTCATCTAGCCCTACTTCTATGTTTATTGAAAATAATACTTTGTTTTTCTTAGCAGATGATGGTCTAGAAGGAACACAACTTTGGACATCAGATGGTACTTCAAATGGAACAAATTTATTTAAGAATATTACAGGAAGTAATGCCTTTCCTCAATATTTAACCACCATGAATAATGAAGTTTACTTCACTATGGATTTTGTAAAACTATGGAAGGTTAACCTGATTACAAAAGCCCTAAGTCTAGTAGAAGACTTGGGTAATACAGGGTGGGTTAGACCTGTGATAGGTTTAAATAATACCTTACTCTTAAATGTCAATAGTTCGGAATTATGGAAAACAGATGGTACAGCGTCAAGTATGGTACTGTTGAAAACAGGGATAGGCTTTATACGGAATCCTATTCAGATTGGAAATGAGGTGTTTTTTATCGCATCAACTATAAGTAATCGTGAACTCTGGAAAACAGATGGTACAGTGAATGGAACAATGCTAGTTGCAGATATTAACCCAAATGGTTCAGATTATATTGGCGATGAATTGATTGAATACAACAATGAAGTCTATTTTTCAGCTTATGATGAGGTGTATGGTTTTGAGCTTTGGAAAACGAATGGTACGGCATCAGGTACAGTATTGGTAAAAGATATTCATGGATCAGGCAATGCTAATCCCTTTGAATTGACCAAAATGGGAGGGGTTTTATATTTTTTCGCAAAAGATAGTACAGACTATCATTTATGGAGAACTTCAGGTAATGCTTTGGGTACATTTAAATTGAACTCAACAAAAATATCTAGTTTTGGAGAAATGACTGCTACTAATACAACACTTTTTTTTAGTGCAAATGATAATGTATTTGGAGAAGAATTATTTAAAAGTGATGGCACAGTAATAGGAACGGGATTAGTTAAAGATATAGCAACAGGAAGTTTTAGTATTGCCCCCAGACAGTTAACCGTTTTAGATGATAAAGTTTTCTTTACAAGTGGTAATCCAAACTTACCTTATCTATGGAAAACAGACGGTACAGATACAGGAACAATTCAACTTACTTATACGGGAGGCTCAAATGGAATTGGACTGGAAAATTTAACTGCTTTTAACGGACAGTTATACTTTAGAAAATATGATGAATTTCATGGCAGCGAACTATGGATAAGTGATGGCACGCTAGCAGGAACAAAATTGCTAAAAGATATAAATGCTACACCAATTGTTCCTGACGGTCTATATAATCCTATAGCATTCAATCAAGAGTTGTATTTTTTAATAACAGAAAATAATAATACTGTACAATTATGGAAAACGGATGGTACAACGAATGGTACTTACAGATTAACTAATGTGACTCCTCCTAATAATTCTTGGAATCCACCTCAATCCAATCAAAAATTAGTATCAGGTAATTATCTTTATTTTACATTGAATGATGGTATTCATGGTCTGGAACTTTGGAAAACAGATGGTACTGCGAGTGGTACTAATCTAGTAAAAGACCTTTCTTGGAATTCTATGCTTGAGCAATTTACAGATTATAATGGAACCTTATTTTTCACCAAAAACTCAGGAACTTTTTTAAGTCTCTCTGGAGACGAAGGACTTTGGAAAACGGATGGTACAGCACTAGGAACACAAGAAGTTTTAGATCCCAATCTTCAATCCTTCCCTAATATACTAGAACTTGTTGTTTATGATAGTATGCTTTATTTTGTATCCGATAGTACACTTTGGAAAACAGATGGTATCACTACGTCATCGGTACAGCAATTTACAGGTTCTCCGGAATCCTTTATCGCTATTAATGATCAGCTTTATTTTAATGTGTCAGTGGGACTTAATGACTATGAATTTTGGGTAACAGATGGCATAACCTTTACGGTTTTAGATACTTTCAATAGTAGAGTTAGTGAACTTACAACTACCACTATGAATAATCTTATCTTTTTTGAAGGCTATACGCATTCATTAGGTACAGAGTTATGGAAAACAGATGGTACGCCTAATGGAACATCTATAGTAAAAGATATTAACCCAACAGGAACTGGTCTAGTGTTGCTAGGGGGAAAGCCAGCTATCTTGAATGGTAAGCTTTACTTTACGGGAGACGATGGCGTAACAGGTCGAGAAGTATGGGCGTCTGATGGTACTGCTGCAGGAACTACGTTATTAAAAGATATTAATGCAACGCAGGGTTCTCAACCCAGTAATTACACGACCATGAATGGGGAGGTATATTTTAGGGCGTATGATGGTGTAAATGGTACAGAATTATGGAAAACAGATGGTACACTTAATGGGACTTCTATAGTGAAAGATATAGTTTCAGGTCTTTACCCCTCCTATCCTCGTGATTTTAATAATATTAATGACACCCTTTATTTTAAAGCGTTTCAAGGTAATTTTGATAACGGCCATCTATGGAAAAGTGATGGTACTGCCGATGGTACTAAAAAACTATTTCATTTGCATCCAACTGCCATCGATCCAAGTGCTGAGATTTTAGCAGAGGTGAATGGAATAATATACGCACTTGTAAAAGATGAAACGGGGCAAATATTAGCAAAAGTAGATAATGTGCCCCCTGCTTTTTCGGTTATGCCAGAAAGTGATACTACGGTCGAACACATCGGTGCAGTACAATGGGTTTTAACCTTTGATGAACCTATGGATGATTTCGTCCTAACACGGGAGCATTTTGAATTGTTAGGAGGTCCTGGCGTTATTTCTTCTGTAATCCCGTTAGATAGTACCAATAAAATATGGGAAGTCGATACAGATAATACAACCATTGGAAATAATTATACACTATTACCTAAATACGAAAATTTAGTAGATTGTGGAAATAACGAAGCTATACTGACGAGTTCTATTGGTACAATTACTTACATTGTCAACACGGCAGAAAAACTAGAGGATGATTTTGGGGTAACGGCAATTCCTAATCCTACGCCAGGTGAGGTCACCTTATTTTTTGCGAATACAAATATGAATACGGTAAAGATTCAATTGTTTAATACACAAGGTAAGTTACTAGAACAGCGGCAGTTAAACACAACAAATGCTCAATTGAGTTTATCAAAATATCCAGTAGGTATTTACATTCTACAGATTCAAACAAAAGAGCAAACCGAAATTTTAAGAATTGTGAAACAATGATAATAAAAAAGACCCGTTTCTGCCGAAACAGAGACGGGTGAACTCAAACAATAAATATAAGGAGGATTTTTTGTCGTTTTACATAATTATATACTTCTCACATCGCCACTACCCGTTACTTTAGAATGTACATTTGGAGAACCCATATAATATACATCGCCACTACCCGTGATGCGAACATCTAAATTACTTGATACATGTATTTTACACGTTCCACTACCTGTAATCTTAATCTCTGCATTATTGACCTTTAGTCCTTTAGCCTTTAAGTCACCGCTACCCGTAATGGTTTGAGCTAAAGCACTTGCTGTTCCACTCAAATTAATATTACCAGAACCTGAAATAACCGATTTCACATTATCACCTGAAATATCTGCATGGATATTTCCAGAACCCGTAACCACAGTTTTTAAATTATTTACATCTAAGTGGTTTTTACCCTTAATGTTTCCAGAACCTGTTACACTTAAAAAAGTAACTTTAGGAATAGTGATGTATATATCTACCTTTCCTTGATCTTTCCAGCTCCACTTATTTTTCTTTGATTTGATAGTCCAAATTCCATTTTTAACTTTCAAACTTAGATTATCAATGACTTTTTGAGAGGCTTCAATACTTACAGACTGTGTACTACCTTGTTTAAGGTGAACGTTATAACTCGTGGTCAAGGCAATTCCTGTAAAAGGAGAAAGATTGAGGGTTTTTCCTGTTACTGTACCCTCTTCTGCCACTTCCTGCATCGACATTTCTTCATAGTCTCCAGCATGATCTCCATTTTGGTTAGCCGCATTTAATTCGCAAGATGTAAATACGATAGCACAGCAGAATAATACAGTTAATAATTGAATGAATGGTCGTTTCATGATTTTAATGTTGTTTTAAGTATGAAGTTATAGGAAGGCAGTATGAAGTCTCGCACTTCATATTTATGTCCTCCTTATTCTCTTCTTATTGTGATTGAATAGTTTTTAAAATTAGTTGTGGCTAGCTTCAACGTGTCACGCTTTCATTATTATTAAGCGTGTTTGATAAGAAGGACATATAAATTTTTAAGGGGTTGCATTATCAGGCTATATGGTGAACGATGGACGGCAAACGATGAACGTTTTTCGTATTTCCACTAGCTATTAGGAGCAAATCAAAATCACTTTTAAATAATTGTTTTTCAACACTTTAAAATTTAACATCAATCCATCATCCCATTATTTTACAACGGAAAAAATATTTTTCTTACTTTTCAACCCTTTACAAGGTCCTTGCACTTTTTCCCCTTTTGGATTAATGAGCCACCATTGCAAACGCTGATCTTTTACGAGTGCATACCCATTAACAAAATCATAAGCCTTTTTATACTGTAAAGGGATAACAACTTTTCCTGCTGTGTTTAAATAACCAAAACCATTGTACCCAAAATTAGGACTTTTGTCAAATACTCTAGCTAGACCATTTTGAAAGTCAAAACATCTATCGAAAGTAAAATTAAGGAGTGGTTTCTCATTTTTATCTATGTAATAAAATCGCTTGTGGTCTAATTTTACCCAAGCGAAACCCTCTCTGAAATTCCCTACTTTTTCATATCCTGCCTTGATGACAATCTTTCCCTTGTTATCTTTAAATCCTTGTAAACCTTGATAAGTGTAGGCTTTAAATTCATTTTTCACAGAAAAAGTTGGGTAGTTAACTTGATTGGAATTTTCAATAGCTTGAATTTCCCCTTTTGCATTAATCTGGCAAAGTTGCCCATCTTTCACCCACGGAAAGAATGTAGTAGTAGTAGAATCTTGAGCGAATACTACGATTGGAAAAACCAACAAACTCCATAGCATTATTTTTTTACTCATACACATAAATTTCGCCTCCATATCCGCTTTTGGTTTTAAATCGTTCTTCAATTTTTTTACCCCTACTATTGTATTTATAAGTAGTTGTCATCGTTCGAGTACCATTTTCATAATCTATAGTTCTCAATAGTTTCTGACGACTATTGTAAGAATAATCCGTTTTCATCGTTGGTACTCCCTTTAATTCTAGGATAATCGTTTTGGGCTTATCAAAAGATGTATTGGTTAGTAATTCCATAAAATTAGTTGTACCATTTTCATCCTTTTCAATTGTTTTTTGACTAAAACCTTGACCATTATATTCATAGAAAAAACTGCTTTGACTCAATTCTTCATCCATTTCCAAGTCTATGTCCGTTCGCGTCATTTTTGTCTTTCTACTTTGATTATCGTACTCATATTGAAAAACTCGAATTTTGGTTAAATCTCCATTTTTTTGATAATAAAAAATAGTGTCCACATCATTTTGAGGATTATAGGAATAGCCCTCTGAATACCATTTCCCCGTCAAGTTATTCCCTCGAAGTATCCCTGATTTTCGCCCTTCGCTATCATAATAATACTCTGTAATTAAATCGTACTCGTGCCCCTTTTTAAAAGTTTTCACTTCCTTAACTAGCTGGTTTTGGGTATTATATGTCTTTTTAATAACAAAATTCAATTGACGTTCTTCATCAAATTGATTGAGTTGAATCAACTGATTATTCCGATAGATTTCAGTTCTGTTTAATACTCCTCTTGCTCCATTTTGCTTAATTTCATAGACCTTTACCGCTTGCCCAAAAGCATTTAAGTGTATGACTCCTAAAATAAAAATGAGTATTATTTTTCGCATTGTAGTTTGTTTGATGTATCAACTTCTAATTCTACAAATGGTTTACATCGTTACTTATTATAATAGTTAAACTATAATCGATCTAAAATACCTTATCATCGTTGTGTTATAATGAAGTTGTTTAAAAACTCTTTAATGACCATCAAGCAGTTACTAATCATTTCATCACGAATTATTAAACAACTTCAATGATAATTTATAAATTTAGTATACTAAAAAAAACATGGCAACTACAATCAATCGCAAAGCCTTCTTAACAACGGAGGTCATGGAGATTTTAAAAGATTTAAAAGCGGACACCCCTGCTAATTTTGGCTTAATGACGGCTCAACACATGGTAGAGCATTTAATTTTTGTAACGAAAATTAGTGTAAAACGAATTGGCGATGCACCTGCTGAACCAACGGAAGGGCAACAAAAATTTAAACACTTTGTGTCAAAAGGAGCAAAATTCAAGCATTTTCCAACAGGAAAAACTGCTGCGGATTTACCCAAATTTAAGTATAGTTCATTGGAAGAAGCTATTGAACATTTGCCTGAGGCAGTCAGTCGTTTTTATAATCATTATGAGGCGAATCCCGATTTTAAGTGTTACAATGGATTTCAAGGTGAATTAGGTTTTGAAGAATTAGAAGTATTACATTATAGTCATTTTAGGTATCACTTAGATCAATTTAGTTTGATAGATAAAGGGTGGTAAAATG
>CAYLSF010000017.1:0-4107 GCA_964385675.1 uncultured Saprospiraceae bacterium | reverse complement strand
TTTCGGATTAAATTTAAAAGCAAATATCAATTTAATAATAATGGAGACAATAAAAGTAATCAGGAAGGATAATTACGCAATAGTACAGTTGAGTCGAAAAAAAGCGAGTCCAATCAATATGCAAATGCTCAAAGAATTGCGTCAAGCATGGGCAGAGTTAAGGACAGATGACTCCGTGAAAGGATTGATTCTAACAGGGCAGCCTGGCATTTTTACGGTAGGTTTAGATTTAAAAGAAATCTACTATTTCAATGAAGAGCAAATCGCTGCATTTTGGAAGGAATGGCAACTGATGATTACCGAATTAACCGCTTTTCCTAAACCAACGATTTGTGCGATTTCAGGTCATAGTCCTGCGGGCGGTTGTGTATTAGCGATTTGTTGTGATTACCGAATTATGGCAGATGGAGAAGCCTATACTATTGGTCTAAATGAAATAGCTGTGGGTATTGCTATACCTACCTATATATTTGAAATGTATGCGTATTGGCTCGGTAAACACAGAGCATATCAATATTTGATGCAAGCTAAACTACATCATGTACAAAAAGCTCATGTCATTGGTTTAGTCGATGAAATTTGCGAACTAGAAGATTTACAAGCTACTGCTGAGGCTAGGCTAAAAGAATGGATTATATATCCTAATACTTTAGTCGGACCTTCTAAATTAGTGATGCGTAAAGAAATCATTGAAGTGATGCAATATAAAGAAGATCCTGTAGCACTTCGCGCTCAATTGGACGCTTGGTTTAATCCAAAATCTAGAGCTATTATGGGAGCTGTGGTGAAGCGATTGGAAAAGCGATAGGTATAGATAATACATAAAAATTAGGCAAAGACTTTGTAAAATCAATTATCATGTATGAATTTATCCTCCTACTCAATGCAATATGGTTTGCCTTAGGATTCCATCTATTTGCATTACGCAACAGGATTTTTACAAAAATCCTTGTGCCTAAAGCACATCGGGATACCCCTGTATTTGATATACTTACCGCAACAGGGCCTTTTTTAGGTGGTTTCAATTTTGCATTTTGTATTTTAAATGTATTGATTTTACTCAATCCTACTATTTTTCCTGAAGCCAATCAAAAAGTAATTTTATGTTTGACTTTCGCCATAGCACACGGTTCACAGTTTTGGGGCAATGTCCCAATTGCTTTAGATAATAGAAAAGGCAAAGGTGTATGGCAGGTAAAAGGATTAATCGGCTTCATTTTCATTACCGATTTTGCTTTGATGGTGGCGAATTTAGTGTTGGTTGGGCTATATTTTTGGTAGAAGTTTCAAATAGTACGTTAGGAAAAAAATGCAGAAAACACAACACAAAGAGCTTACCATTATATAACTAACTTAATTGATAATCAAGGTAATATAATTATGAATGGCTCATAAATTTTATATGGTAAATTTTCAAAGTTATTACAGATGGTGCTTGTAATATTTATCTGCGATTATGGAAAATGTTTAGAAAATTTCCCAAAATCTTGCTAAAGTGAGATTTTCGCTTTTTTAGTTTGGAATGGTAATGATTTCAAAATATATTTCGATTTTTGCAAAACTAATACAGAATGGTATGAGTTTAAGAAAATGGTGGCAACAATTATTTGAAACGAAAAGCGAAGAACCAAATCCAATGAAATATTTGATAGTAGGCTTAGGAAATATGGGAGCTGAATATGATGGCACACGACATAATATTGGCTTTGATGTAGTAGATGCCTTGGCGAAAAAATTTGAAGTAAAATTTGAGCATGAGCGATTGGGAGATGTAGGAGAATTTAGACATAAAAGTCGAACTTTTGTTTTGTTAAAACCCTCCACCTTTATGAATTTGAGTGGAAAGGCAGTTAAATATTGGTTACAGAAAAAGAAAATTCAACCTGATAATTTATTAATTATCTTGGACGATTTAAATCTCGATTTTGGTCGTCAACGAATACGTGGAAAAGGCGGAGACGGAGGGCATAACGGACTAAAAAATATTAATGCAGTATTGGGAACAACCAAATATGCACGCTTACGTTTTGGAATTGGAAATGACTATTCCAAAGGGCGGCAGGTGGATTTTGTGCTGGGAAAATGGAAAGACGAAGAACAGGAGCAACTACAAATTCAAATCAAAAAAGCAGCTGATGCTGTTTTGAGTTTTAGCACAATAGGATTGGCTCGAACCATGAATCAGTTTAATTCGTAATTTTTAGGCAAGTACTCGAACAATTTTGAAGGATAAATTTTTATTTTTTAATGAATTGAATCGGTAGTATATCCACAACCCTAGCAAGGCAATCGCCAATAAAATAGCTATAGCAGCAGTAAAATAAGTGTAAAATAGTAACGACATTGGGTTTTATTATGAATTTCCTTTTTATCGTTTATTGATTCTTAATGATTTAGGCTTATCAGCTTGTTCCGCTTTCGCTCTATTGGTAGCCGCCCGTTTGGAGCGATTATAGGCGTTTAATGCGTTTTTGGAGTGGGTTGTGGATAATAAGGGTTAGTTTTTTTTGGGATTAGTTGAATGACGTTTTTGCCATACCATTCTATTTCTTTTTCGGTATGATATAACAAAATATAATTTGAAATAGATTTTACAAATGTTTTTTTCCAGTCAATGCTTAAATATGCATGACTTAAATTTGTATACTTTATATTACTTCCAACTTGGTTCACATCTATCAATTTTGAAAAACTTAAATCAGCATAACTTATTCTTGTACGTTTTAAAGTTGCATAACTTAAAACCGCATAGTTTAGTTTTGCGTAATTCAACTTTGCATAACTTAAATTTGTATATTTTAAATCTGCATAACTTAAATTTACTTTTGTTAACTGTGCAGCAGTTAAATCAGTCCCCTCCAAATTAGCTCCTCTTAAATCTGCATTTTCTAAATTCGCATGACTTAAATCTGCATTTCTTAAATCAGTACGTTCTAAATTTACACCGCCTAAATTTATTCTAACTAAATAAGTAGAATCTTCAAACTGGGTATTATGTAAATCAGCATGTTCAAAAATAGCTTTCCTCCATAGTTTCTTATATGTATTTTTATCCAATCTACTCTCCACCAAATTCACTAATAACTGCCCCCGTTCAGGACTCAAAGGCTTTGTTATCAAAGTATCTCCATCCATATATCGATAAGGCTTTAGTCGTTGACTTAAAGAAACAATCCGCCCAATTAACTGAGGCGATAAATTCCGAATACTATCCTGTCCATAATCCTCTGTCAGTTCTCTATCTATCGCATCCATCACATTACTAAAGAGGAAAACCAAATTACCTCTACGCTCTGCCTCCTGTAAATGTGTCTGCTGATCCAGTCGCTTATTCTGCTTTTCAAATAAGGTGTTTTGATAAGCGAGCCGGCTATCTTGCTTCACCATCAAATAATTCTGCGTATCAATTTTAGTATTTTGCTTTTCAAACAATCTATTTTGATACCCCAATCGCTCATTTTGCAAAACCATCAAATAATTCTGCGTATCAATCCGAATATTTTGACTAAAGAGTAATTGATTTTGATAATTTAAACTTTGGTTTTGTCCAGCTACCAGGCGGTTTTGATATTCTAAATTATCATTTTGGGTGCTAAAAAGTACGTTTTGCGTATCGAGTCGCACCGTCTGCTTTTTCAATAAGTCATTTTGGGTAGTAATAATGGTATTTTGGGTATCGAGTTTACTATTTTGAGCCGTGAGTAATTGGTTTTGATTCTGCATTAAGCAGGTTTGCATAGAGAGAATCGCTATCGGTATAATTGCCATTACCGCCCCAAAGACTCCTATTCGCGTCAATCGGTAAAAGACTTCTGCTCCCACATCTAGCCAGTCATCTGAAGTGGGGATTTTACCGCTAAGGGTTTTATTTTTCACCGTCCGTAAGGCTTCGGTTAAGCGACTCCCAATAATTAAACTTGCTCCTCTTTTACTAAACCGTCCAAACTTAGCTTTGGCGGTTTGAGTCGCTTCCTTTTGAGCGGCTAGTTGTTGTTTAAGCTGTTTATTTTCTGCTTGTAGCTGCTCTAATTGTTGGAGGATGTTGTCTTTATTTTGCATGGTTTTATTGATTTTGAGTGGGTTTGGGGATTAAGCGAATATGTTTTT
>CAYLSF010000016.1:0-22115 GCA_964385675.1 uncultured Saprospiraceae bacterium | reverse complement strand
TATGCTCTAAAAATAATCCTGTACTATTATTAGAAAATTGATTATTAACAAAAGCCACATCTATTGCATAGTTCGTGCTAGGATTAAAATATAACGCTTCGTCACCTGTATTTCCGTCGAATATATTATTGGTAATCCGAGCAAAATTTGCATTTAAATATTCCATAGATAATGCTCCTCCTTGATTAGAAGTATTACTGAAAAATTTACAGTTATCAACAACCAGACTATCATCACAGGAAAGTTCCAATCCACTTACTTCGTCTGCTGTATTATTGGTAAAAGTCGAATTTCTGATTTGTACATTATTCGCATTAGCAAATCCTGCACCTCCATATTCTGCCGAATTACCTTCAAAGGTTACATTGTCTAGTATGAGGAGTTTGTCCCCTTCAATAAATGCAGCACCATAATATGGAGCTGAATTATCTTTAAAGGCTACAGTATTCAACATGATGGTATCCGCATAACAATAGACTGCACCATTCTCATTATGAGAATAATTACCTTCAAAAGTCGTATGTTCTATTTCTAATTTATCTGCATATGATATATAAAGTCCCGCGCCATAACTATCGTCATCATTTGATGCGATATTATTTTTAAAAATAGACTGGCGAATCTTTACATTGTTGACCTCACCAATATAAATTCCAGCACTATATTCCTCTGGATTATAATTATTTTGAACCACTATATTTTCCATAAAAGCAGAAAGGTCTATATCTATATACACCGCTGCATAGTACTCTATACAATTGTTTTCTATTGTAGTATTTGTCAATTGCAAAACAGGAGCAGTAGGATCATCTTCTTCATAGTCTCCCTCATCTCCTTCAATATAAAGGATAGCCTTATCCTCTGCTTTATTGTGTCTAAATATACATTGATTGATGATAGGTGCCATTACCTCATCGCCATCTGCATAAACACCTGCTCCATCATTGAAATCCTCCTCTGCATGACCCCCAATAATCGTAAAGCCATCAATTACCGTTTCATTCGTAATATCAATATCTCCATTAATCGTAACAACACGATACGCATTTTCTGAATTACCCGCAAAATTCAGACTAGCTCCTGTACCACTAACAACATCATCGCCTAAGAAATCCCCACTTAATGTAGTCACATGATTCGTAATATCTCTTTCGGATAGTTGTGTCTCTGTACCATTACCAGAGAAACCACCATATAGCTTAATACCATCGCGTGCAATAAAGAAGGTACGCATTCTAGTATTTGGACCATCATCATCTGGATCATATTCTACCGTTGGTAGATATGTTCCTTGTGCGACCCAAATTTCGGTAGTATTACAGGCTGCATCTAAGGCATCTTGTAAATCAACATAAGCATCAGCCCAACTTGTACCATCATTATTACCGCCTGCATTAATATCTACATAGATGCGAGATATATTACACGTATAACCTTCGTACGCTCCCATATCAAATGCACCATCTTGCGGGCGAGCCGCTCCTGTAATATCTCTGCTCGGTGCATTGGTACCTGTACCTGAATTTACAGAAGGAGACGTCCAGAATAACGTCAAGTCGCCATTCATCGCATCTACAAATTGTGGATCTTGATTTACTACCACGCCTGTAGCTGCACTAAAGAGGCTATTATCTTGTAATAAAGAATAGGATACCGTAGGCATTGTGCCATCATAATCTATATCTGCTCCCGCTACATTCGTTTGATTATTTTGCTTATTATTCCAAAAGATACAGTTTGTAAATAGACCATCTGCATACTCAACATAAGCACCTCCACCTCCATTATTATCCGCAGCGTTATTGTAGAAGGTTACATTGGTAATGGTTGGCATATCCTGTCCAACTATATACATACCACCTCCAGCGCTTCCTGCAGTATTATCTTTAATAATAGAATTGGTCAAAGTAGCCTCAGAACGTTTAAAAAAGAGACCACCTCCGTTAATATTTACAGTATTATTATAGATTTCCAAATTCCTTAAAGTTGGATCTGCATAGTTAAGATATAATCCACCACCTGTACCATCAAAAAAGTCTTGTCCGCCATAATTCATGGTAGCTTCACCATCAGAATCTGCTCCTGTAATATGGAAACCATCTATAATGGTTGCACTTGTCGTATTCACGGTTATTAGGATATGTTGTGCTTTATCCCCATTACCTAAGTCACCGATTAATCGAGTAGGGTGATTTGTCCAGTCTCGTTGAGCAAGCTCAGTTTCTACACCTGAAAATCCTCCATAGATTTGTAAATCTGTACCGTCAAAATGGAAGGCTTTATGCTCATTTGTAATATCATTCATGCCTGCCGTATGTCCATCGGGGATTTCGGTAGGGGCATAGTCGCCTTGTGCTACCCATACTTCACCCGAGCCATTTAGGGCAGCATCTAATCCATCTTGTACATCATTAAAGGCATTTGCCCAGTTGGAGCCATCGTTATTCCCACTCGCCATTTTATCTACATAAACGACATCGGGGATGGTAGAAAACTCATACGGCCCGACCCAATTACTTGTACTACTTCCACAGTTTGCTTGATAATAAACTTGATAAGTCGTACTTTCGGTCAATCCTGTTATGGTGTAAGCATTAGTAACCGTAGCCGTCATGCCATCTGCAGACCCTGTACCGGGCGTAAAGCTACTCGTACTCCATTCTATATTCCAATCCATTTCTCCACCACCAGCTAACCAACTTAAATCGGCTGAAGTCGCGGTAATATTATCCGCTACCATGGCAGAAGGCTCACCACAAGGAATCGTTAACACATAAGGCCCAACCCAGTCACTTACATCCCCTGCACCACAGTCTGCTTGATAATAAATATAATAGTCTCCTCCTGTTAAGCCACTCAAAGTGTACATTGGAGTCGTCATCACATTAGTTAATCCATCTTCTTCGCTATTACCTGGTACAAAGTTCGCCCCTGCTTTCCATTCTATATTCCAGGCAGTCTCTGTGTCACCTACTGTCCAATTGAGGTCGGCTCCTGTTGAGGTGATGTTAGAGGCTGTCATGGCTGAAGGTGCAGGACAAGATGCTTGAGATAAAGTTATATCATCTATTGCTATATCACTTCTCAAACTACGACCCGTTGTCCCTGTAAAACGCAATTGAAGGGTCGCAGCATTAGCATAAGTCCCTAAAACAACGGTTGCTTGATGCCAACTATCGCCTTGATCCCCAATTTTATGCCATACGGACAACCATGTCGATCCGCCATCCGTAGAGACCTCTACCGATAAACTCCCCATATTTGAACCATACATATGATACCAAAAGTCTAACTGCGGTACGATTAAAGTCGAAATATCATAACTCGGACTATATAGATAAGATGTTGTGTTACTACAATCCCCTTCTAAATACACATAATTTCCTGAACCAGAAGTATGATCACTTGAAGGCCCTGTATTATTACTAGTCGTTCCACCACTTCTAGGTATCCACATATTCGTATTATTCGCATCATTGGTGAAACAGCCTGTTAGATAATCTGTTGATTGACAACCATACAAATTTCCTGTCTGTGCTGTTTCGTTATCAAAGGTTTCTGTAGAAGGATAGGCGTTTACGCCACAAGGTGTAGTAAAGATATAGGGACCTACCCAATCACTTTGCTCATTACCACAATCCGCTTGATAATAAACATAGTAGGTTGTTGCTTCTGTTAATCCTGTTAGGTTATGTGTAGGCGTTACTGTAGGCATTGCCGTCCCATCTCCATTTGCTGTGCCGGGTTGAAAATCTGTTCCTGCTTTCCATTCTATATTCCATGTGGTCTCTTGATAACCCACTATCCAGTTTAAGTCCGCACTAGTTGGTGTAGTATTTGAAACACTCATCACAGAAGGAATGGGGCAACTAGGGCCTTCTTCTAGTGTTACATCATCTATTGCTATATCACTAAAAATACTAGAACCTGACACTCCTGTAAAACGCAACTGAAGGGTCGTAGCACTGGCATAAGTCCCTAAAGGTATGGTTGCTTGATGCCAACTATTGCCTTGATCCCCACTTTTATGCCATACAGAAGATGACCATGTAGCACCATTATCCGTAGAGACCTCTACAGATAAATCACCCATACTTGAACCATACATATGATACCAAAAGTCTAACTGTGGTACGGTTAAAGTCGAAATATCATAAATCGGACTGTAGAGGTAAGACGTTTTACTACACCCCCCTTTTAGGTACACATAATTTCCGGAACCCGTATGATCACTTGAAGGCCCTGTATTATTATTAGTCGTTCCAATACTTCTAGGTATCCACATATAGGCATTATTCGCATCGTTCGTGAAACACCCCACTAAGTAATCTACTGATTGACAACTCCATATACTACCATTCTGTGCCGTTTCATTATCAAATGTTTCGGTAGCAGGATAGACGTTTACACCACAAGGCGTTGTAAATATATAGGGCCCCAACCAATCACTTACATCCCCTGCACCACAATCTGCTTGATAATATACATAGTAGGTCGTTACTCCAGTTAGTCCTGTTAGGCTATATGTAGGCGTTGCTGTAGGCATTGCCGTACCATCTCCATTCTCTGTGATGGGGTCAAAATCTGCGCCCGCTTTCCATTCTATATTCCAGGTGGTCTCTTGATAACCCACTATCCAGTTTAAGTCCGCACTAGTTGATGTAATATTTGAAATACTCATCGCAGAAGGAACAGGACAACTAGGGCCTTGTTCTAATGTTACATCATCTATTGCCATATCGCTTCCAGAGCCACTACTCGTTGTCCCTGTAAAACGCAACTGAAGAGTCGCAGCACTAACATAAGCCCCCAAAGATACGGTTGCTTGATGCCAACTATTACCTTGATCCCCACTTTTATGCCATACCGAAGATGACCAAGTCGTGCCTCCATCTGTAGAAACCTCTATCGATAAACTCCCCATATCTGAACCATACATATGATACCAAAAGTCTAGCTGTGGTAGGGTTAAAGTTGAAATATCGTAAATCGGACTATAGAGGTAAGACGTTGTATTAGAACAATCCCCTTGTAAATATACATAATTTCCAGAACCTGTATGATCACTTGAAGGTCCTGTATTAGCCCAAGAATTATTAGGAGTTGCATCACTTCTAGGCGTCCACATATTGGTATTGTTCGCATCATTCGTGAAACACCCCACTAAGTAATCTACTGGTTGACACCCCCATATATTATTCTGTGCCGTTTCATTATCAAATGTTTCGGTAGCAGGATAAGCATTTACGCCGCAAGGTGTAGTAAAAATATAGGGCCCTGTCCAATCACTTACATCCCCTGTACCACAATCTGCTTGATAATATACATAGTAGGTCACTCCTCCAGTTAATCCTGTTAAGTTATGTGTAGGCGTTGTTGTAGATATTGCCGTACCATCGCCATTTGCTGTGATGGGGTCAAAATCTACTCCAGCTTTCCACTTTAGATTCCAAATAGACTCTTGATGCCCTGCCATCCAGTTTACTGTTGCACTCGTAGGTGCTAGGTCTGAGGTGGTCATATTAGAAGGAAAAGGGCATACATAAGGCGTTTCCTTAACAGTTATATCATCTAAGGCTACATGATTATGGTAATCATTATCAACCGTACCTGAAAAGCGCAACTGAAGAGAAGTTACCCCACTATACGCACTCAATATCACTTCACCTTTTTGCCAATCGCTTCCTTGATCCCCCTTTCTATACCATACTGATGAAGACCAACTTACCCCCCCATCGGTAGAAACTTCTACAGACAAACTACCCACAGTCAAATCAGCCATATAATACCAAAACTCTACCATAGGTATCGTTAAACTACTCACATCATAAATTGGACTATATAGATACATTGTCTTAGTAGAACATGCCTCTCCAATTGGTAAATAAATATAATTTCCTGACCCCGTGTGATCTTCGGAAAGAGCTCCATTTGTAGCAGCATCCCTAGGGGTCCACATAGTAAGGTTAGACGGATCATTGGTAAAACAGCCTGTTAAATAGTCTACTGATTGACAAGAACTAGTAGAAAGATTATTTTGTGGTGTCTCATTATCAAAAGTTTCCGTAAACGGATAGCTCAAGACAGCCACACCACAGCCCGTCGTAAAGGTAAACGGTCCTACCCATACACTCTGACTCGTACCACAGTCCGCTTGATAATAGACATAGTAAGTCGCAGCGGAGCGTAGGGTATTGATACGGTAATCGGGTGTACCTGTAGCTGTCGCCATACCATCGGCTGCTCCTGTACCTGGCATAAAGGCTGCATCTGCTGCCCATTCTAGGTTCCATGCCGTCTCACTTCCGCCTACAGTCCAGCTTAGATCTGCAGTCGTATTAGGGGAGTTATTGAGCATCATGGCAGAGGGTGTATCTCCGCAAGCTGTTGTAAAGGTAAACGGCCCTACCCACTGACTTTGGTTATTGCCACAATCGGCTTGGTAATAAACATAATAGGTCGTACTTTCCGTCAAAGAAGATAGCACATGTGTAGGATTCGTCATTACCGTAGTAGCACTATGTGTCTGACTACCGGGTGTAAAATCTGTACCCGCATTCCATTCTATATTCCATGCCGTTTCTGTACCGCCTGCTGTCCAATTGAGGTAGGCTGAGGTAGTAGTGATATTACTAGCAGCCATAGCAGATGGATCAGTGCATACGGTATTAAATGTATAAGGGCCTGCCCAGTTATTTATAGTAGATTGATTTGATACAAATTCAATATCATCACAATAATAGGTTTCTCCTTGCCCTCCTCCAAGCTGTTGGTCGAAATTAAAAAAGATAGTTAGTCTATCATAAGTCTCACTCAAATTAAGTGTACCATTTATGGAATTAGCAAAATCAAATTCTAATATTTCCCATTGCCCTCCTACAGTGGTATTCGTTTCGATTTCTGCACGTATACTATTATTACTACTAGCATCTTCCACCTTTAATAAA
Organism: uncultured Saprospiraceae bacterium; assembly: GCA_964385675.1. Classification (GTDB taxonomy): domain Bacteria; phylum Bacteroidota; class Bacteroidia; order Chitinophagales; family Saprospiraceae; genus CAYLSF01. The sequence continues at coordinate 15,168 of CAYLSF010000016.1, read as the reverse complement.
ATAGGCGTATTTGCATTAGGAGACCATACTCGTACAGATATTTTGGTTTCTGTGGCGGTAAAAGGAATAGGAAAAGGGTCTTGCTCATTAATAACTGTACCCGCCCAATATGAAGCACCATTCGTTTTAACTGCTTGAACAACAGTATTGTTCGGATCAACCGGATCAGCGACAATAGAAGAACTATTGCCACCAAAAGAGCTTAAACTATAATTTACTGTCTCAAAATCATACAAATTAATATTACCCCCACAATCCGCTTGATAATATACATAATATTCTGTTCCAGAAGATAAATTCGTTAAACTCTCCATCGTCGTCGTTGCATTGGCACTCCCCTCTTTTTCATTATTACCAGGTGTAAAATCTGCCCCTCCCTTCCATTCTATATTCCATGCCGTTTCTGTATTTCCTGCTGTCCAATTGAGGTCAGCGGTAGTCGCTGTGATATTTGACGCTGCCATCGCAGATGGGGGTAAGCAAGTTGAAAAGATTACTGGCCCTACCCAGCTACTTGTTCCTACACCACAATCCGCTTGATAATATACGTAGTACTCTAGCCCAGTAGATAAATTCGTCAAACTATGTGTAGCTGTCGTCATTGGGTTCGCACTTCCCTCTTCTGCTCCTGTGCCTGGCGTGAAGTCTCCTCCTGCTTTCCATTCTATATTCCATGCCGTTTCTGTGTCTCCTGCTGTCCAGTTTAAGTCCGCCGTAGTAGCCGTGAGGTTTGAAACTGTCATATTAGAAGGTTGAGGACAAGTAACAAACGTAAAAGGCCCTACCCAATCACTTGTACCACTACCACAATCCGCTTGATAATAGACATAATATAAGGTACTTGCTGTTAAATTGCTTAGGTTTAACGCTGTCGTAGCTGTTGACTGTTTATTATCTTCTTCAGTATTCCCTGGTATAAAGTTCGTCCCTGCTTTCCATTCTATATTCCAGGCGGTTTCTGTGTCTCCTGCTGTCCAGTTGAGGTCGGCCCCTGTTGAGGTGATGTTAGAGGCTGTCATGGCTGAAGGACTAATACATGCCGTTGTACCTTCTACCTGTACATCGTCTATTGCCATTACAGTCTCCTCTCCTACACCAGATATTCCTTTAAAACGAACTTGCAAGGTAGTTGCTTGATGATAAGCGGCTAAGGTAATGATTGCTTGATGCCAGGCATCCCCTTGATCACCATCTTTATTCCATACAGATGCAGACCAACTTGCTCCATTATCTGTAGAAACTTCTACCAATAGACGCCCCATTTCTGCCCCATACATATGGTACCAAAAACTTAGCTGTGGTACATCTAATGAAGTAATATCATAAATAGGACTATACAAATAAGAAACCTTGGTCGTACATACATCTATCACGATATAATTTCCACCTCCTGTATGATCTGCCAAGGGCCCTGTAATATAATAACTCCTATCCCAGCTATCACTTTTAGGCACCCACATATTTTCATTGTTGGCATCATTGGTGAAGCAGCCTGTTAGATAATCTGTCAGTTCGCAAGAGCCTGTATAATTTGGTACTATTTCACTATCAAAATTTTCAATAGCAGGATAACTTACTACCAAACAAGGTGTTGCAAAAACATAAGGCCCGACCCATGTGCTTTGTGCTGTACCACAATCGGCTTGATAATAGACATAATACGTTTCGCCATCGCTTAAGCTCGTCAAGGAATGAGCGGTCGCATTTACAGATATAGCATTACTACCAGGCGTAAAATCTGCTCCAGCATTCCATTCTATATTCCATGATGTTTCTTGATACCCCGCTATCCAGTTTAAATCAGCACTTGTCGGTGTGATATTTGAAACACTCATAGCAGAAGGTATCGGACATGCTGATACTTCTCCTACCGTTATATCATCTATTGCGATATCACTACGGAAATCTGCTCCTGTAGTCCCAATAAAACGGAATTGAACAGTAGTCGCACTACTATAAGCATCTAAGACGATTACTGCCTGACGCCATAGATCTCCTTGATTCCCATTTTTACTCCATACAGCAGTCCAATTTGTCCCTCCGTCCGTAGAAGCTTCTACAGATAAACTCCCCATGTTTGTACCATACATATGATACCAAAAATCCAACTGTGGTATCGTTAAGGCTGTAATATTATAGATAGGACTATATAAATACGAGGTAGTATTCCTACAATTCCCCTCTAAATAAATATAATTTCCAGAACCAGTATGATCACTTGAGGGCCCTGTATTACTACTAGAAGTGCTGCGACTTCTAGGTATCCACATATTGGTGTTATTCTCATCGTTGGTAAAACACCCCGTTAAGTAATCTACTGTTTGGCAGCTCCATAAAGTATTATTCCGTGAAGATTCATTGTCAAAATTCTCCGTGGTAGGAAAATTTACGACAGTACAAGGCGTTGCAAAGATATAAGGCCCAACCCAAGTACTTGTGCTTGTGCCACAGTCTGCTTGATAATAGACATAATAAGTCGTCGCTTGAGTCAAACTAGTTAGGGAATGTGTAGAATTACCAGAGACGGACACTTTTCCTTCTTCTGCTCCTGTACCAGGCGTAAAATCTGCTCCAGCATTCCATTCTATATTCCATGATGTTTCTTGATACCCCGCTATCCAGTTTAAATCAGCACTTGTCGGTGTGATATTTGAAACACTCATAGCAGAAGGTATCGGACATGCTGATACTTCTCCTACCGTTATATCATCTATTGCGATATCACTACGGAAATCTGCTCCTGTAGTCCCAATAAAACGGAATTGAACAGTAGTCGCACTACTATAAGCATCTAAGACGATTACTGCCTGACGCCATAGATCTCCTTGATTCCCATTTTTACTCCATACAGCAGTCCAATTTGTCCCTCCGTCCGTAGAAGCTTCTACAGATAAACTCCCCATGTTTGTACCATACATATGATACCAAAAATCTAGTTGTGGTATCGTTAACCCTGTAAAGTCGTATGTAGGACTATATAAATACGAGGTAGTATTCCTACAATTCCCCTCCAAATAAATATAATTTCCAGAACCAGTATGATCACTTGAGGGACCTGTATTATACGCTCTACTAGTAGTTGCAGCACTTCTAGGTATCCACATATTGGCGTTACTCTCATCGTTGGTAAAACACTCCGTTAAGTAATCTACTGCTTGACAGCCCCATAAGGAGTTATTCTGTGAAGGTTCATTGTCAAAATTCTCCGTGGTAGGATAGGTTGTTATAGCGGCACAAGAGGTTGTAAATAGATAAGGCCCTGCCCATGTACTTTGTTCTGCACTACAATCTGCTTGATAATACACATAATAAGTCGTAGCCTCGGTCAAATTTTGTAAGGCATAAGTTGTGGTATTAACAGTTGTTGGATTAGTTCCAGGTGTAAAGTCTGCTCCACCATTCCATTCTATATTCCACGCCGCCTCTTGTCCTCCTACTAACCAACTTAAGTCCGCACTTGTTGGTGTAATATTTGACGCACTCATATCGGATGGTGGTGGACAAGTAATAGGGTTCTCTTCTATTGTTATATCATCTAAGGCTATATCACTATTCCAGTTATTGGTAGTACCTGTAAAACGCAACTGAAGACTTGATGCACTACTATATCCTCCTAGCGGTATGACTGCTTCATGCCAAGTATCTCCCTGATTACCACTTCTAGACCATAAAGCCGCAGACCAAGTTACACCTCCATCGGTAGATACCTCTACAGATAAACTCCCCATATTTGAACCATACATATGATACCAAAAACTTAGCTGTGGTATTGTTAAGGTAGAAATATCATAACTCGGACTATATAAATAAGAAGTAGTCTGACAATACCCTGGTAGATAAATATAATTACTACCTGTTGCTGTATGATCACTTGAAGGGCCCGTAGAATTTGCACTTGTAGCCACACTTCTAGGTGTCCACATATTAAGATTATTCGCATCATTAGTAAAACAACCCGTCAAATAATCTGTTATGACACAGCTATTAATCGTACCATCTTGAGGTGTTTCACCTTCAAATGCTTCGGTAAAGGGATAAGTTGTTATTTCACATGGTGTAGTAAAAGTATAAGGTCCTGTCCAGATGCTTACACCATCACCTGTGCTACTACAGTCTGCTTGATAGTACACATAATAAGTAGTTTGTGCAGTTAGACCTGTTAAGTCATAAGTGGGATTAGCGGTAGGAATTGCACTTCCATCTGCTTCATTATTACCAGGGGTAAAGTCTCCTCCTGCCTTCCACTCTATATTCCAAGTCGTTTCAGCGTCTCCTTTCGTCCAATTCAGTGTTGCATTTGTTGGATATATAGCGACAGTCATGGCAGAAGGGAAAATACAAGCAGGAAGTTCTCTTATAATAACATCATCTATTGCTATATCACTACGGAAACCTGTACCCGTAATTCCTGTAAAACGCAACCGAAGTGTAGTCGCATTACTATACGCATCTAATGATACTAGTGCTTGATGCCAACTGTTTCCTTGATCCCCACTTTTATTCCAAACTGACGTGGACCAAGTCGTTCCTCCATCTGTAGATACTTCTACAGATAAACTCCCCATATCGGAACCATACATATGGTACCCAAAATCTAGCTGCGGTATAGATAAGGTAGAAATATCATATATCGGACTATATAAATAGGAAGTTCGATTCATACACTCATAGGATTCTAAAAACACATAATTTCCATTCCCTGTATGATCCCTGACGGGCCCCGTTAAACTCGTATTTGTAGCCACACTTCTAGGTGTCCACATATTCGTATTGTTGGAATCATTGGTAAAGCAGCCTGTCAAATAATCTGCTACTTGACAAGTTATTAATTCAATGTTAAACGGTGTCTCATTATCAAAATTTTCTATAAATGGATAATTCAATACCGTTGCGCCACAGCCCGTTGTAAAGGTAAAAGGGCCTACCCATACACTCTGACTCGTACCACAATCGGATTGATAATAAACATAGTAGGTTTCATTGGATATTAGATTATTTATACGATACTCTGGCGTAGTAGAAACCGTAGTATTTCCACTAGCTGCCCCTGTACCAGGCATAAAGTCTGCTCCTGCTGTCCATTCTAAGTTCCATGCCGTCTCGCTTCCGCCTACTGTCCAGCTTAGGCCTGCAGTCGTATTAGGAGAGTTATTGAGCGTCATGGCAGAGGGTGTATCTCCACAAGGCGTGGTAAAGGTATAAGGACCTATCCAATCACTTTGATTATTACCACAGTTCGCTTGATAATAGACGTAGTAGGTGGTACCTTCCATTAGGGAAGATAGTGCGTGTGTAGGAGTCGTCATTACCGTAGTAGAACTATGTGTCTGACTACCCGGTGTAAAATCTGTACCCGCATTCCATTCTATATTCCATACCGTTTCGCTTCCGCCTACTGTCCAATTAAGGTCGGCTGTGGTCGTAGTGATATTACTAGCAGCCATAGCAGATGGATCAGTACATACGGTATTAAATGTATAAGGGCCTGCCCATGCACTCTGACTAGTACCACAATCCGCTTGATAATAGACATAATATTCCGTTCCAGAAGATAGATTGGTTAAACTCTCCGTAGTCGTTGTTGCATTGGCACTCCCCTCTTTTTCATTATTACCTGGTGTAAAATCTACCCCTCCCTTCCATTCTATATTCCATGCCGTTTCTGCGGCTCCTACTGTCCAATTGAGGTCAGCGGTAGTCGTTGTGATATTTGACGCTGCCATAGCAGAGGAAGCCGCACAAGCTGTATTAAAGGTATAAGGGCCTACCCAGTCACTTTGATTAGCACCACAATCCGCTTGATAATAGACGTAGTAAGTTGTACTACTTGTTAGGTTTGAAAGCAAATGCATTGGATTGGTCATTGGGGAAGCCGTTCCATCAGGCGTTCCTGTTGCTGGGTCAAAATCACTACCTGCTTTCCAGGCTAAATTCCATTTCGTTTCGGCATCTCCTACAGTCCAATTGAGATTGGCAGTGGTTGCCGTTATATTAGATGCTGCTATATTTGAAGGAATTACGCACTCCAATACGACTAATGCTGTATTCAAACAGCCTCCAAGTCCTTGATTATCTACAGCAGTCCATGTACCTGACGCAGGTATTATGTTTCCTCCATTCCATCCAGAAGATTGAAATTGTAGATTTCCATCAAATAATCCGGAATTATCTACACGAATTTGCCACTCTAAATAATCATCAGATAAATGTATAACATAAGCATCACCATTAGCTCCTTCTTTTGCGTAAACAGGGAAGCCTCCCTTCACTTCTCCATAAGTTGTATAAATACCATCCATACAACCACTATTGACAACTTCTATATCTGTAGTAGGTTCCGCAGAAACATCCCCTGATAGATTAATCAAATGACCCTTACACCCTCCTATTCCATAGCTTGCATTCACGACCCATCCAGAAGAGGGTGGTTTGATATGATATACATTACTAAAATTCTCAAATGTATAAGCGACTGTATGTAGATCATCATTAAAAATCTCCCACCTATTTATATTCTGTGAGGAATTATAATTATATCGGATACTATATTTTGTTCCATTTATTTCTGCTACATAATAATTATATCCTGGAAGACCTTCTACAGATTCTCCATAATTCGTATAAGTTCCATCTAGGCAACCACTATTCGTAATATCTAGCATAGTAGTCGGAACCATATCTACTTCACCCGTAAGTGTGATAAAATGAGGCGTACAACTAGAATAATATGCTGGGTCAAATGTCCAACCAGAAGACGGTGGTTTAGTATAATATACCTGATTAAGTTCAAATTTATAAACAACCTGAGCTTGAGACTGGTTATAAATCTCCCATCTATTTATATTTTGTTGATTGTTATAATTATATCTTATGATAAATTGCTCTTGATTGATTGTAGCTATGAAAATATCAAAGGAAAATTCATCCTTTTCTCCATAGCTTGTAAAAGTACCATCTAAACAATCCGTACCACTTACATTTATTGTTTTGGTTGGTGGTTGAGATACATCACCCGATAGCGTAATAAAGTGAGAAACACAGTAATAAGGGCTATTTAAAGTATTAAATGACCATCCTCTAGAGGGTGGTTTACTTCCAACACTATTTCCATTAAAACTATATATTGTTGTTTTGGAATTTGTGGTAATCTCTGCTATTTCCCATTTATAGGAATCAGAACTAAAGTAAATTATAGATTGAGAACTACCATCTGATTTTGCATATACAGGAGCTCCAGAATTAGTTTCTCCATAGTTTGTATAAGTACCATCTACCAAACAATTTGCGTCAGATACTTGTATAGTTGTAGTCGTTACTGAAGAAACATCACCCGTTAATGTCATAAAGTGAGGCATACAATGAAAAGTCATATTATCTGAATTGAATGTCCATCCTCCAGAGGGCGGTTTATTTCCAGCACTACTTCCGTCATATTCATATATCTTAGTAGTACTAGAAGCACCAGAAAATATTTCAGCTATTTCCCATTTGTTAGAACTTGGGTTTTTATAAATTACAATTGGATTGTTAATATTATTAGAACTATTTACATATAATGGACTTCCTCCGCTCATTTCTCCATAATGTATGTAGATGCCATCTGTAATACAATATGTTCCAGAGACTTGTATTTGTTGGGTCGTTGATATTGAAGTTACATCTCCTGCTAAAGTAATTTTGTGAGGCAAACAATTAGTCGGTGCAAAATCACTTGGTAACGACCATCCCGATGAAGGTGGTTTTGGATATGTAGCAGTATTACCACTAAAAGTGTAGTAAAGAGTGCCTGTAAACGTTCCACCATTTACACCATTATTCATTATTTCCCACCTAGATTGACCACTATTATAATATATGATGTAAGGTTGTGTTCCAAAACTAGAAGTCTCCGCACGAGCGTAAAGTGGATGACCATTTTTTGTTTCTCCATAGTTAGTATATTGACCATCTATACAACTTGTGCTAGATATGCTTATAATAGTAGTAGACACATTAGTTATATCACCACTTAACGTGATCAGGTGTCCCATACACTCAGTAAAATATTTATGTTCTAATGTCCAACCTGATGAAGGAGGCTTAGGTGTATCATTAGAACTTTCAAATATCACATTTCCACTAAAGTTATCAGCAGGGTCTATCATGATTTGCCATTCTGTTCCTGTCCAAAAGATTTTTCCTTCAGCCCCTGAGTTTCCTATTATTTGTGTGGATTTATAATAATTTTTTCCATTGTGAGTCCCTTGATAACTGTATGTATAATTCATACAACCCTGACCATTATTAGATGAATTATTAATCACTATATTTTGTCCAAAGCCTAAGACTGGTAATATACTTAATAGGCTAATGCAGCATAGGTCTTTTAATTTAGAGAAGGAAATTGGTAGGAATAGTCTTACATTTTGCAGTGTAGAAGTTTTACCTTTCATAAGATGATTTGATTGGTATTTAGGGCTATGGTAAGGTAGCACTACAATATAGCGGTAGGCTATACTGCGTTTCGTATAAATCCCCTTCAAACATAGCTCTAAATCCTAGTCCTGAAATACAGATATTTTGCTCTTGTTACAGCACTTGTTTTTACTATATATATTGATTTGACACTTTCTCCTAATGCACTTTATTATACTTATCTCGTATTGATGTACTATCATAAATATTAACAACTATACTATTGATAAAGTACCATCTTGTTGATTAGGTGTCTTGTTATTCTATTGTTAGGTTTTGTCTTTATCTGATGGATGCACAATATTTAAATCAAATATATAATAAATACCATATATCCTAACTGAGACAAAACTGCCATTTTTTTAAAAATTTTCATTTTGTATATAACTCTGAAGGTAATATACCATACTGCATTCGAAATTGACGGGCAAAATAAACTTCATCCTCAAAGCCGACAGCATAAGCCGTGGCACGCACAGAGTGATAGGTTCTATTTTTCAAATAATCATAGGCTCTTCTAAACCGAGCTTCTTTTAGGTAATTCCTAGGCGTTTTACCTGTAAGCGTTTTTACTTTTCGATGAAATTGCCGTTTACTTGCATGCATGCGTTTAGCAAGTATCTCCGTGGTCAATTCGGAGCGATGTAATTCATTTTCTAGTACTTGATTGAACGATGACAACCATCGCATTTCTGAAAATTGGTTATTTTCTTGTTTCATATTAGTTATAAGTTCGGTATCAATCAATTCTAGTTTTCCCGTTGAATTGATTCTGAATTAGATTTTATTGGTTGACTTCACAAATATAAGGCAAGTCGAATCAGAATATTCTGCCATTTTACTATGATGAATTTGACATTTTGCCTTTTCGCCCTGCCAAATGTCCAAATTTTCTCAATTGGTGGTGAGTTATCTGTTATTGGTTATTAGTTATCCGTTGTTAGCAAATATTCGGACAACTGGCAACTGATAACTCGCTTACGCTGCCTTGACTTTTGATGGTCGCACACCAAACCACTTTTGAAATTGCCTTGAAAAATAGACGACATCTTTAAAGCCGACTGGCTTTGCGGTCTCGGCTACCGTTTCATATTCTCCTACTTTTAGGTATTGATAGGCTCGTTGTAGTCTCGCTTCTTTTAATAGCATACTCGGTGACTGTCCTGTTAACTTTTTCATCTTTCTGTAGAATTGACGCTCACTATAACTCATCAATTCTGCTAATTTTCTTGCTGTCAAATTAGTACGGTGTAGCTGCTCTTCTACGCAACTTTGAAAAACAGCTAACCATTTTTGAGCACATCGTTTACTTTGCTGATATATCGTCTTCATTTTGTTTTGTTATTTGGTATGCCGCAAATATAAGGCAAGTCGATACTGAATATTCTGCCATTCTACTATGATGAATTTGACATTTTCGACTTTATACTATGATGAATTTGACATTTTACACTTTTCTACTTATCAGATGTCCGAATTTTCTCAGTTTCCTTATTTATCTTGCCTTATTCAAATTTGGACGGATGTACGCCAAATCGTGCATAAAATTGCTTAGAAAAATAGAATGGATCTTTAAATCCAACCGCCTTTGCGGTCTCACCGATTGTTGAAAATTGTCCTTTTTTCAAATATTGAAATGCTCTTTGCAATCTTGCCTCTTTTAATATGGCATTTGGTGATTGCTCCGTTAATTTCTTCACTCTTCTATAGAATTGACGCTCGCTACAATTCATCAAGCTCGCCAATTCTTCTGCCGTTAAGTCAACACGGTGTAGTTGCTCTTCAATACAGGTATGAAAAGCAGTTAACCATTTTTGCTCTGAAGGTGTAATTCGTGGATGCATGATTTTTATATTTGCCTTGTTTTAAAGTACACTACAAACATACATCAAGATGACTATGACAAACTTGACAACATACTATGATGAATTTGACATTTTCGACTTTATACTGTGATGAATTTGACATTTGGGGTAAAATCGTGTTGATCTCGATTGCTATCGGGAGTTGATATACCATCATAGTGTCAAAGATTGGAGTCAATTATGAGGAGTATTTTTCACCTATTTCAATACTACATTTCCACTATAAATCTCTGTTTCAAGTGAACATCAACACATCAGTACGTCAACACAATCAATCCAAATATTCCGAAGGCACTTTACCAAATTGTTTTTTAAACTGACGAGAGAAATTAATCACATCTTTAAAACCGACAGAAAGGGCTACGGCTTTGACGGTATCGTAGGTTTTATTTTCGAGTAATTCATGTGCTTTGGTATAACGAATCATTTTGATATAGGCACTCGGCGTAACACCTACCAATTCTTTAATACGTCGAGCAAGTTGTCGTTTACCTATTACCATATCTGTAGCTAATTGATCTATGGTATAATCACTCTTTTCAATATTCACCAATACAGTTGCTTCTAAGTTGGCTAGCCATTCTTGTCGTTCTGTTTTTATGGGTTGTTCGTTGTTGGTTCTTGGTTCTTGGTTATTAGTTTCCCGATAGTTATCGGGAAGTTGTTCGTTATCTGTTTGTTGTTCTGCTAATTTTCTATGCACTGCATTTTGTAAGAGGTTTTGGATTCGAACTAATAGTTCTTCTTGTACAAATGGTTTGCTGAGGTAATCATCTACCCCAATTCGTAAGACTTTCAATTTATCACCTAAAGCTGCTTTTGCGGTTAGGACAATAATAGGTAATTGTGCGTATTTTTCGTTGGATTTTACGGTTTGTACTAATTGATACCCATTCATAATGGGCATCATAATATCCGTTAATATCAACTGAATAGGATATTTATCAAGTTGTTCTAAAGCAACTTGACCATTTTCTGCAACTATTACTTGATAGGTTTCAGATAATATAGAATGGATAAAAAATCGCAGGTCTTCATTGTCCTCGACTAGTAAAATAGTTGGTTGTTCTGATGAATCCGATTTAGGTTCTACTATCAAATTAGTTTCTATATCTGCTTTGTAATCATTATTGAGCATCCGCAACTTGGCTTCCGTAGGGACTTGACTGATTATTTCTGTTTTAGGTAGCAATACGGTGAATAGTGTACCTTCATTGATAGCACTTTCTACTTTAATTTGTCCATTCATTAAGGCTACTAACTCCTGCGTTAAGGTCAATCCGATACCTGTCCCTCCTTCTGCTACACTATGTTGCTCAGAAGTTTGATAAAACCTATCAAAGATAAACGGTACATCATCAGGATGAATCCCTCTCCCTGTATCTCTTACTCGAAACCTTAAAAAATTCTCTTCTAAGTCTATAGTTAAAGTTACCTTTCCTTGAGAGGGGGTAAATTTAAAGGCATTAGATAACAAGTTAAACAGAACGATTTCAAACTTATATTCGTCTAACTCAATTTGGAGATTATGACTAAGTTCGTAATTCAACTGAAAGGCTATCCCTTTGGAATTTGCTAATGATTCAAAATTAGCGACTAACAATTTAAGATAATCATACAAAACAACGGTGGAGGTTTGAAGGGTCAATTTTCCCGATTCCAATTTGGTTAAATCCAATATTTCATTGATTAGGCGTTGCAGGCGTTTACCATTGCGTTGTGCGATGGTTAGGTTGGTAAAATCTTTATTGGTCAATTGATTTCCCTTGAGGGTACTATCTATAGGGGCTAACATCAAGGTCAAAGGAGTCCGTAACTCATGAGAGACATTGGCAAAAAAGCGAGACTTCATTTTATCTAGTTTTTGAAGTTCGCTTGCCTGCTGTTCTATAATTTCTTTATCCTTTTGAATTTGAGCGGTTCGCTCTTTCACTTCTACTTTGAGTTCTTTTTGGCGTTGTTCTAGTTGATATGTTCTATATCGTAGTCCTAAATAAATACTTAGCATTAATGCTATAATGGATAGTACGACAAACCAAGTTTGTAAATAAAAAGGACGCAATACGGTAACAGGTATCGCTAATATATTTTTAGAATATTGACCATCTGCTAGTTGTCCTCTTATTTCTAAGGTTTGTATTCCATAGGGTAATCCACTTATTCTAATTTGATTATCCGTCAATTGCCATTCATCTTGATACCCTTTAATTCGATAGGAAAATTGATGGCGGTTGGCATTTCTATAATCTGCTAATGCGACGGTCAAATTAAAAATACGTGCTTCTGATGGTAAGGTAATCGTTTGGTTAGTTAAGAAATCAGCCGTTTTGCGTTCAAAACGTCCTGTATTTTTATCATACTGCTCAAAATCTACGACAATAATAGGTATTTCGGATGCTTCAAAATTTACAGATTTAAAATCTTTAGGATGAAAATGTACCAATCCTTTGGTGGCACAAAAAACCAAATCTCCTGAAGGGGACTGATAGTGTCCATATTCTAAAAAGTATTCGACCTCTAGCCCTTCTCTTTTATTATACGTCTTAAATCGTTTGGATTTAGGATTCAACTGAACCAACCCTTTGGTAGTAGCTATCCATAAAAATCCCGTTTTATCTTGATAAACGCCAGAACAGGTAGAGGAAGGAAACCCTTCTTTTTTAGTCCACAATTGATAGGATGTCTTTTGATTCTCTAATGGATTTCCATTAGTTGATAATTGTACTAATCCATTTTGAGCCGCTAGCCAAAGTGTTCCATCTTTAGCAATGGTTAAGTGATAAATATTTGAGACGGGTATATAAAACGCCCCTTTTTGCCTATCACTATACTGTGCAACGATTCCTTTTGATAAGGACCATCGGAATAATCCCTTATTGGTGGCTACCCAATAATTTGTACTATCTATCGCGTGTATATAGTGGACATAAGCCTCCGCAAATATTTTAAATTGATTAACCTTTTTGAGTGATGCAAAGCCATTGGTATAACTCCAAATTCCTTTATCTGTTGCTAACCATACGGTATCTCTAATTCTCACATAATCCGTACATACATCAAACTGTGTAACCTTTAATTTTTTAAGCGTTTGAATCTTATACGTACCATTTTTAAGTCGAACACCAAGACTTTTTTTGGAGGGTAATAGTTGATTCTCCGGATGAAAAAAATCTTTTAATGGAGGGGCATTTTTCGTATTTTCAGCCAATAATTCCATTCCTTTTTTATCCCAAGTATTTTTGCGACGCTTATAATCATACATTCCATAATTATGTCGCACAGTAGAACCTGTAACTGGGTGTAACATAGCTAGATGTCTAGTCTCTCCTCGCAAAAGAATATTATTGAAATACTGTGGTTGAATCGTGATAGCCTTTATTCCTCTGGAATGTGCAGTCCAAATGGTATTGGTCGCTTCATCCAACCAAATATGTCTAGAAACAAATACACCTAATTCAGCAGCTAATTGAGTTAATGTATCGGGTACAAGTTCTCCTTCTTGATTCACTTTAAAGGCATCAAAGTCATCAGGAAATAACGATCGATTATTGGTATATTTATATTTGCCATTTCGCCTATAGATATTTTGATGACAACGTACTGAAGATACCAAAAAATTAATGGCAGGATATTTTTCATTCTCTAAATGCTGTTGATCTAGTATTCTTCCTTTAGCATCTATTAAATAATAGAGAAAGGTGGTTTCATCTTTAAAGTATGCCCCCATTCTTCCATCATTCAAAACCGTAAATACATTTGGGCTTTTGTCTAACCTATTAGGAGGTACTTTTTTTAGTCCATCTTTAGGCGTGTAGCGATACGTAGCAGAAGGAGTTGTAATCGTTTGAATTTGAAAATTTGAACTACTTCTAATCCATTCAATTTCTCTTGGATTAAACGGAACTTTTTGTTCAAAAAACACTTCTAATGATTTGATTTCATGCGTAATACTGTGGAAAAAGACAATATCCTTATAGCAGTAGTCCTTATCTTTCCCTTGACAACTCCGATATAACCAAAGCCAACCCTCAGCATCCTCATAGATTTCCATCACATGATTAAACGGTAAGCCTGTATCTTCATCAAATATTTTGAAATCATGACCATCAAAGCGATGCAAACCATGCTGCGTTCCAAACCACAGTATGCCTCTACTATCCTTGTGAATATAATTGGCATAATTACCCGCTAGACCGTTTTCTGAATTATACACGGTACGGGTGTAGGTGTAGTTTTCTTGTGCAGCACTACTATATGTTATACAACATAACAATAATAAAATATAGGAGTATGGTAAGTTCACTTATTAGTTTGCCTTTATAGATAATTTAGTCTTGCCCTAGTTCATGACAAATATACTTATTTTTCAGCAGGGAATTGAAGTCGATATATCGACTATTCTCTTTTTGTAAAAAAGATTGAAGGAAACGTGCATTTAATTAAAAAAATAAGTATGTTGTCTTTAAGGAGAATAATTAGGTATTCATTCACACCTATACACTTTTTAAGAAAGGTGATTTTTAACATAATTTGAGTAAAAAAGAAACACGGATTATACAGATTACACAGATAAAACGGATTTTTCTTATCTGTATAATCCCTTTCATCCGTATATCTCGATAGCTTCCAGTACAGTAGTCGGGAGAGAGTATTTCTTTTAATATTACTCCCTGTTTCATATTGTTCATAAAAACATATAGGAGTGAAAGGTATTCAAGTAACAGTTCACAAATAATCGCAATAAATTTTGATTTCTTTTGTGATTCTACGTCTCCCAATCAAGTTGAGGGCAGACTTCAAAAATACTCCATGTAACTACGGCTATATGTCCGTTTTTTGAATCGTATAA
>CAYLSF010000015.1:5731-22319 GCA_964385675.1 uncultured Saprospiraceae bacterium | reverse complement strand
ACAATACAATTTCAATATGTATTGAGCCATTTTTAGTGTCATTTAAAACCGGAAATGTGGCTGCTGCACATTGGGGCGGTAATGGCAAAGTGGGTGTTGGAGGCAATAGTAACTTGAATACCAATGCAACCATTCCAAATGCTTTAGTTGGTTTTCAGATTTTACCTCCGATTTGGCTACCTGAGCAAACACGAAGTGTAGAATTATACTATTTATTGTTTGGTCAAACGCAAGTTACTTTACTACTAGCCACAGCACCAACTGTAGCAGATAATGAAACCTATACACCCCATGACAGCACTTATGAAAATGGTAATAATTTAACCAGTTCCATTCAAAGTCCTCACTTAGAAATGGATACAACAGATGGTTTAGTTGGAGCTTTAAAGGTTTTGTCTGGATTAAGTTCACTCTCGATTGATAGCACTATAAATTTAACAACGATTGAATTTGAAGCACAGCCAACACTATGTAATCTAGGTCAGGCTGTAGTTAATGGTATTGTCAATAGTTAATTGCCAAATCCTTAAATTTTAAAACTAAAATTATGTCAACCATATTAGAAGAAGCTAAATTTATTCAACATCATCTTCCAGGATTGGAGGCAGGTAATTATTTGATTGCTGTGACCAATACTGTCTTGACTAATACAAGTACAAATTTAGCATATAAGTTTGCAGTAAAAGGCGTGCGATATGCTATTGACCCCAATATCATCCATTCCGTATTTCCTCCATCAAATAGTATTGGATTATATGATAATGCGATTCCGCATGTGGTGCTTACACAAAAATCATTGCCTTGGATAAGAACCGCAGGAGATAGTATTGATGTAGGAAAATTTTCATATACAGATAGTCAAGGTGATACAGTAAAATACGACACTGATGTACCAACCTGGTTAGCAGTGCTATTACTCAATGAAAATGATTTTAATTATGAAGGTGCTCCACAAGTGGACGGCACAGCACTTACGATAAATAATGCTTTAAAAACAGGAACAGTCGCAGATTTAATTCCAGGAACTGAAGACACATTTGTATCTACATTGAGTTTAAACGGAGTGACTTCACAAGACACTTTAGAGGTCGGAGAAAATACGACGGACGCTTGTCAATATATTCGGATTCCCGTAGAAGTGTTCAATTTTATTGCACCATCGCTCAACGATATGAAAATGATGGCAAATGTCCGCCAAGTAAATATTGCTAATAAGCCTCAAGACTTATCCAATCAAGCTGCCCTTAAAGAGATGAAACAACTTGGGGAAGCGACCGATAATCGAGCACTTGGAAAATTTTCAATCGTTATGGGCAATCGGTTACCAGGACCAAACATGAAACACTTAGCCGTTTTAGTGTCCTTGGATGGATTAGGTGATTATTTACCTTCGGATAGTGGCGGAGCTGCTCAAACGCCGTTGGCTTCTGATACAAATCCAATTATAAAATTACCCGTTTTCAAATCTTGGTCATTTACATCTGATGCGAATGCACATAATTTTGTGGCGATTTTTGAGGGTTTAAATAATGGAGATTCAACCACAGCTACGACCAATTCAAGCGTCAATCCTCCAAACACTTATACTCCGCTCCAAATGAACATGAACAATCCTCAACTACAATATTACCCAACGGCGACAGAAATAAGTACGTTAAAAAGCAATGCACCAGATACACTAACGGCACTCAATCAAGGTTATGTCCCTATCAATGAAACATTGAGAAATGGGCAACAAACGGTTTCTTGGTACAAAGGCCCTTTTTCGCCTGTTCCCGTTTCAAGTGGCATTATCACACCTACGCCACTAGTAAGCAAAACTTTTTTAGAGGCAGGTACACAAAATAGTGCAACAGAGAATGTAAAATCACTTATTGCACATCCAGATAGTTTATTGAGGTTGGATCCCAAAACAGGTTTGTTTGATGCTTCTTATGCTGCTGCATGGCAATTAGGACAGTTATTAGCGATTCAAGATAGCTCTTATTCTACTATGCTATACAAATGGCGAAGGGAAACAACGCTTAAAATGGTTCAACAAATTGACCAATACCTTGTCAATCAATTGGTATCGGGAGCTATTGATAGTGTATCTGATGCCGAATCTGCTGCTGGAGATGGCGAAACGTCAGACGCTACCAATGAAGATTTCTATGAAGGCGTATATAATTTATTGCACCAAATCAAGGTCAATAATAATTCATAACACCAAATAATTAACAAAATGGCTTTAGATTATTCTACACTTTTTAATAATATTGACTCAAATGCGGTTGATTTGGATACGGCTAGAGACACCTCTTCTTACAACTCTATTATTCAATGGTTGAGTCAACTGTATTTATTGAAGGGCGTTCCATTTCAATACCTTGTGCCACATCCAGAAATGCTTCCGATGGAAAGTATTAAGTATTTTAACGTGGATGAAAATTGGCTAACAGCATTAATAGATGGAGCTTTTAGTATTGGAAGATCTATTAGTTCTACGTCTCCCAATTTATCAGAATGGCTAGAAACACAATTATATTCAGATGTAACGAATGATATTAAAGCGACAGCAAAAATTTATTATTCTAGCAAAACCAATCAAACGCTTCCATCAGTAGCACTGGGAAATATTACCGGTTTTATTTTGAGGTCGCAAGCAGTTTTGGATTTTAAGAATATGGAAATTGTTGGCTATGAGAAAAGCAATATCCCAACTTTACCTGATGCCGCAGGCACACCTATGACCATTCTTAGGTTAGAACGTTTAACCAATGATGTAATGATTGGACTATTTATGGGAACGCTTTACCAATTGGATTTTAAAGAACCTTCAGAAGGATTGCATTTTGGGTTTAAGTCAGATAGCGTAACTTATCAAGGGAATAATGTAAGTTCTTTTACTAAAATACTTCGCCAAATTACAGGTGACTTAGCAGGTAAAGATTTAGTAGATACAGAGATAGATGCAACAGATAATTCAGGTATTTTTAGAGATACCAGTACGATTACAGGTAATTACCAACCACAAGGTGGTGTTATTAACATGTATGCTCTTTCACAGGCTATGTATAAAACACTTGGAGATAAAGTCCCCTATAATGCAAGTGTAAATCCTTTAATCAGCGACACTGACCCAGCTAAATATATGACTTCTTTGACTTCTGCGGATTTTGCTATGCAATTTACAGTAGGAACCTCTAAGGTGAGTTTCATATTTACACCACCACCATCATGATTTAGCATTACAGAATGTAGCTAACTGGTATCAATATTTTACTATCCAACATTAACCAAAATATACAATGAGCGACAATTCAAGTACAACAATTATAGTTCCTATTAATGTAGCAGCATTGAAAATATCCAATGGTGATACACCAGATACATTTTTGAAAAAATCAGAATTTGATTTTACACAAACTGGTGGCAATACGCCGGTCGCTTTAGGTTCAAATATAATGCAACCGTTCAGCGGCATTCAAGCATTCAGTGTTATTGATGATAACTCTACTTCAGTAGGAAAAACAGGAAATGCTGCTGGTATTCGATTGCAATGGGCAATGCCAAATGCAAATGTTCATGGTCATGTCAGTACGGATGCACCAAGTGAAGCAACTTTTCCAAAACTACCTAATCGTTGGCTGATTACAGCTTATTACAAAGATTTAAATAATGGAAATACTACGTCAAGAGTACAATGGATAGTTGAAAGTGATACAACGACAGATTCGAATAGTCCTAATTATACCAATAATCCTGCTACTGGTTCCGTTTCGAGTGCCACTTTCCCCGCAGTTCCAATTCCAAATACAACGACTAATGTGCCAGCTAATCCCTCGGCACCTATTTCGCTAGTGATGCAAGGTGCAGCCGCAGCCTATGGTCAACATAAAACTTTAGGCAAATGGACAGCTGATGTTTCCAGTTGGTCAGAACCGGGAACGCCTAATAACTTAATAGCACATAGTTATTATGGTCCTACTTTCACAGCTTATTACCAGCATTGTGCTGGCTCCTTTGGTTTTTATGATGACTTTTCAGTAGCAGGATTTGACGTTTCAAGTTGCAATATCTCGGTGAGTTATCAAGTCATTGGTTGGTATAGTGATTTGAGCGATGATATTGTAAATGACTTAAAAACCATCAGTCAATCTTCTTTACAAGAAACACTAGGCTGGCAAATAGCTTCGGGAAATGTTCCAGATGCATTAACCACAAGTATTTACAATGGAATGGTGTTGAATTTGTCTTATAATGCTGGAGATGGAAATTATCTCTCAACATTATCTAATGACAATATCAATATTTCTATTGGGAATAATCCATCTGAAGCGATTTCCGCCTTATTGGCAAATGATGCAAAAGTAAAGGCATCTGCACCTAGTTCTGTTCCTGCCAATGCACCTTTTCCCGATTTGGAAGGTAGTAATACACTAGAATTTTTGTTTAATGCTTTTCAGCAAGATTTACTGCGTAATTTAAAGGGCAATCCTACCAGCAATCGTTTAGAGTTGCTAGAAAGTATGATGCATAAAAGCCGATTTGGAAAAGTGAATGGAGGTACGGTATGGCTAATAAGTCCTAAAAATGCTGCTAATCAAAAAACAAATATTAATGTAAAAGAAGTCAATTTACCATTAACAGCGGCTTCGATGCTGAGTCAACTCAATCAGAAACAAGATGCTTTTGACAGTAATACTCGATTATTGGATACTAGTCAAGAGCAATTATATATGGATTGGGTAAATACAGCTTATCAGTTTACCCCTCAAAGTAGTGATATTTCTGGAAATGCCTATAATTTACTCGTCAATGAGCTCATTGCATTACTAGAATTGTCTGCTGAAACTGGAACTGTAAAAGTCACCCAAACGGAGGCGGATAATAACACGACTTATTTATTAAAGTTTGCTCCATCAGTAACGTTGAAGAATACTACGATACAACCTGTTTTAGTGAATAGTACCAATGTCATTACAGCTATTTATTCCAATGCGGCCTCTCAATTATCCAGTGTTGGCATCTTAGATATACAAATTATTTTGGGTGTATTGATGCCTATGCTAGTTCGACAAATTCAGGAAAATCTAGATTCTTTATTTGATGGCACCTCTGCTAGCAACTATCAAATCAATAGTAAGGCATTTGAAAATTTAAGGTATTATTCTGTTGTATTGACCAATGTTTTATCCATTTTTAAGAATAGTTGCTTGATCAATAACCTAAGTTCACTATCATCACAAATCACTACTTTCCAAGGAACAGCCATATATGGTAATCTTTCAAATTTTGGTGATATCTATTCTTATGAATACGACAGTTCAATGCTGAATGATTTTTTAGCGAGTACAGATATGACAACTAATCTCGCCCCGTTTAATGGAATTTATGATTTACAGCAAATAGTGGTTTACGCACAGCAAGCAGCGGTTAATACTCTAATTTCTTCTGCCAATACCAGTTATTTTTCAAAAATTAGTACGCTATTTAACACTGCTAAAACCAATATCAGCGATATTACAACTGCCATTTCGAATATTAATGCAAATACCAACGCATTTATTACTACAGTCAAAGGAGATATTAAAACATTTTCAACGGCATTAATAGCTTTAAATACCTCTATTTCTCAGAATTTAGATGCTGTAGTCGTACCAAATACTATCGTGACGTCTAAGAATACTTTAATGACTACACTTAACTCATCGTTGGTTACAGGAATGGCTTCAAGTTCTTGGACTAGTCTGCAATCCAATTTAGAAACGATTTCCAATAATATATTGGAGAGTTTACCGCTCGGACATCAAGTGACGATTTTAGCTAAAGCTATGAATATGGTGACAATGTCGTTGGGTGGTGGTTTGCAATTACAAGCTAAAAAAGCACCAACTTTTAGTATGCCAACAGAGCCTATAATTGCTTGTTCAGAAGCAGGTTCAACTTCTGCCTATTTACAAAAAGTCAATCGAAATGGAGCAAGCCAATATTTACCTTGTCGTCAGAATAGTGATTTGATTAATACGATTACCGGTCAAGGTTCTTATACTGCACCTAGCTTATCGTCTAGCATTAGCAGTTCACCCAATAATACCGTGATTACCAATCTGCTAAAAGAAGGATTTTTATTAGCTCCTGAAAATAACTCAAGCAGTTCGGGACTGATTTCCATGCTGCAAACCTACCGAACAGGACAAAAAGGAGTAAATACGCCAACTTCATTTGCCTCTACTTCAACTAATTTTACATTGAATGATGGTGGTTTATTACCTTATTATATTGGTTTGAATTTACCTGCCTCTAATGCCTTTTTACCATTATATCTTTCATGGACGGCTTCATTTATGCCCATAAAAGGAACAGCTCAAGAAGCTTCATCAAATATTATCACTTCATATTTTGGATTTGAAGAAGACTATGCTAGCGATTTAACGCCTTCTCAAACTATAGATAGTTACGGCACGCCAATGACTTTCAATGGTCAAATGGCTTTGGCTGACACAACCAATTATCAAATTCTGAATCAAATCAATATTTATTTTAAAAATGAATGTAATGGTGATTTGACAAATAATACCAATCCATATTACTGGTTGTTGGAAGTAGCACAAGGTAATTGGACAAGTCAATGGACAATTGATTTGACCGATGAAGGAGGTATTTTATACAATATCAGTAATGCGATAAGTAGTCTAAGTGGAACTGCTTACGCCAATCTAACCAATATACAAACGAGTTTAACGCCATTGGTCAGTTCGCCATTATATTTGACAGATTTCCAGAATGAGTTGATGGAGTTGTATGTTTACTTTAAAAATGATGTCGTGCTAGCTCAGGCGTTGAGTGGATTTAATGCAGCACTTATTCAAAGAGTGCAGGGGTATCAGTTCTCAATTAATAACAATATTGGGCAAGAATCTACAATTTTTGGTAAAATCACAAACTTACTCGCTCAAATCAGTCAGCCTTGGGAAAGTAGCAATCCTTTCTGGAAAAGCTATTCGCCTCCAACCGCAGCAGGAACTATTATTGGTAAGGACAATCAGTTATTTTTACCGCTTCGAGCAGGTGCTTTACAGCTTCAAAAGCTAGAAATCGTGGATGTTTTTGGTCAGTTTATTACATTGATAGATACTACTAATAGTGTTAATAATACCGTAATTACAGCGAATAGTATGGCTTGTAATGACGATATTGATTTTTCAGGCTATCCCATTTATATGCCACCTCGATTTGTACACCCTACTCGATTGCGTTTACTTTGGACGTCGGCTAATGGCAGTTTTCAAGAGTATAATCCACATCCTTCTTATTCTCCGATTTTAGGTTGGCTAATGCATAATCATTTGGATAATAGTCTTGCTACTTATGATGCCTCTGGTAATGCTTTAGGCTATTTCATCTACAATGAAAATGGAGCAGAGTGGCAAAGCATACCTAAAAGCGGCACTACTCCTGACAATAATTTAACGACAGATTTATCCGATGCAAGTCCGAGTCCAAATCCAATTTATAGTGCTTTTCTGACAAATTTTATGAATGAACTAGACTCCGATTCAGCACAGCAATTTTTCTTAGCCATTAATAATATTAATCAGTATTTATTAGATGGAGGGATTCAAGTCAATCCTACATTGGCAGTATTAAGAGGAAAGCCATTAGTATTGGTACAAGTGACACTTCAATTGGAAACTTACGGAAACACACCGGTTCAAATTGATGCCAGTCAATTCAATACTGATATAAATAACTTGAGAGAGGATGCTTATACTTATTCAACAAGAAATGCAATGATTGAAGATGTGGTTATTCCTGTTATGATGGGGAATGATGGTTACTTGTTTGATGGTTTAGTTGGGTATTTCATAGTTCAGCCCAATGATTCAGATTATTCTCAAACATTCGAAACATTTTATAGTGCTAATGAGATAAGTTCGGCTTCCAAAATTCAAATGGCCGCTACGAGTACTATTCAATTAAGTCAAACAAATCCAAATGTGAGTCTAATATTGGTGATGGATCCGAGAGCTCCTGTACATGCTACGACGGGCGTTTTACCACAGCAATTCTTAAAACTACCAGAAAGTGAATATCAGAAAGCAATGCAAAATCTAGCGGTGTATTTCACAGTGACACCGATTTTATTTGGCACAACGACAAGTGGCGGAGTGACTACGCCAAACTATAAATTCCCCGTTCCGACTGAACAAGGCTACAATTGGTCTTGGGTACAACCATCATTATCTGATGATGTACCCGTTACCCGAAATCCATTTAATGATACGCCAAATTGGGGCATTTATCCATTGCAGTTGCAAGAAGGATGGTTGAAAATGAGCAATGATGAAGATTGAGTTCTCAAAGTAATGTCTATGACGCCAAAGTTAAATTCTAAAGCAAAAATTATTCTATCATGAATATTATTAGCATAACACCAGTAATTAACAAAGGAACAATACTAGCTAGCGACAATGCTTTTTTTACCTCTATTTTTGATGTGAATAACAATCTAGTTTTGCCTATCGCTAATAGATTGGATTTGGAAATTCTTATCCATAATTCCAATTATTTTACAGGTAAACTTCAAATTTGGTTTGATTATCCTCCAGTTGGTAGTACTAACTTAGCACCTAATCAGTTGTGTAATCAACAATCTAAAGGAACTACAAATGGAGCTAGTGTATATGATTGGGCAACGCCAACAGCTACAAATGGTTGGAGTGTAGCAGCACCTTCAGATGATGGGGGTATTGCAAAGTTTACAGTAACGATAGGTAGTAGCTCTGCAACAACGATTTCTTTTACTGAAATCATTAGTGGGAATCTATCAGATACCTTATCTCCAACTACATTATATTTGGGCTGGACAGATGGGAGTGGAAATTCTCATTTACAAATTGCTCCTATGAGTATGTTAAAGTCTCAACCAGCATCTTCAAAACTATCTACTTCAACACCTACGGTAACTTTAGATGATAATTTTAATGGCTCAATTGGTTTTAATTATACCATATTTGGTTCTAGCGAAGCCTACTTGGAATGGCAAGTTCAAAATGGTAGAGGGAATACTTGGACAATGAGACAACCTATTCCTATTACTGTAGATTTGTCTCAGCCTTCTTTCCAATATAGTGGTTCTATCAAGTTTGATACTTATTTTAATTTAGCGAATGGAGCTATCGATTTTTATTTATATGTTGGTGGTGTAAAGACAGGAGAATTTGTTTCTATTACACCCAAAGGAACTCTGGGTTCTCCTGTTCTTATATCTTATAGTTTATCTAGTGTTTCCAAGTTTTCTAGTACGATTACACCTGTTACAGGAGACTTTATGGATACTAATAACTCGGCTGATGTTACTAGCGATATTAATGCGAGTATTTTAGTTGAATGGCTGATTTTAAACCTTTCTCCCGATCAATATTGTGTTCTAACTGGAATTGTAGATGATAATGGACATAATATTGCCTTTAAAGGAAGTAATCAAGATCGTCCACATAGATATACAACAACGATTGGAGACTTTGCAAAATCAACCACTTCAAGATTTCCTCAGTTACAAATATTTGATGGTAGCCAACAACCTACTAATGTTCAAGATATTAATGGAAATTCATTGACCACAATAGCTCTCGGTGTTAGCAATAGTCCTATCCAAGCTGTAAATTATGGAAGCGAGATACTTTTAAATTATAAAAATTCAAGTGGTCAAATAGTTTGGTTAAATTTTAATCCATTGACAATGGAAATTACGGCTGTGAGTAATGATATAGCTACATCAACAATCAATAATTACATCACGAATTCTAAACTACCTCCATTGCTTAATGTAGATAGCAGCGGGAATTTAAATCTATACTATGGAGATACAGAAGATGGGCAAACTGGGAATTATTATTTAGCCAAAACAACTTATAGTTCTAATGCTTGGGGAACTCCAACTTCTACCTCAGGTTCAAGTGTAACCCTTAGTAAGAACACTCCAATTACTTTACAAGATGGAAATATTTTATACTTGAGTGGTACGTCATTAGAGGCTATCACAATAAGTGGAAGTAGTTCGACGTCATCTGAATTTAACGGAAATGGTAAATTAGTCTCTATGGCTAGTCTCCCTTCTTATGTCTCTGCGTCTTATAATGGAGGGGTGGCAAGTGGGGTTTCGGTAGATATTTGGGCATTTAGTAGTTCTCCTGACGAGAATTCTAGTTTAGTAGCTACTAATGTTAGTAGTGCTTTAGTTTGTGCGCCTTCTAATTATGATATGGGAGGTGGAAATAATCCTTTATATGCTTTTCCAATAGGCGGATTATCTTATATGTATAAAATTAATAGTCCTTATCTCTATTTTATAGAGAACGGAATTGTACCCAATCTATACACTTTATATTATTGTTGTACAGATATTAATACAGGTCGAATGTGTATCAACTTTGCAATACCTCAAAGTGTATTTAATGATCAGATTCCATACCGAAATTATTCTCATATTATATTTCCTACATTATCTGATAATTATACATTTGTTGAATTTAAGGGTTGGTTGTATCTGATTGAAGAGTTCCAAGGAAGTATTGTTGTTTATAATATTTTGAATAGTCAGAGTGAAATCACTTACTATTTAGAAAATGGAGGCTATATAACATATCCTAGAAATTTCTTTAATTATGCTGGCTACAATGTTTTACTTCCTTCACTAGGAAATGGCAGTAGTTATAATAGTATTAGCCTTTGCGCATTAAATGGACTTTTTTATCTCGCCTACGTCTCTTCTAATAATGCTAATATTTCTTTGTTTAAATCATCTGATGGAGAAAATTGGACAAGCATTGATATGAGTGACTATAATGGAAACTCATACTTAGCTAGTCCCAATCTTTATGCTGTTGGACAATCACTAGTTATGGTATTTGGAACGAGTGATGCTCGAACGTATATTCAAAGTCTAAATGGAGGCAGCACATGGAATGCTATTTCAGTTTTTGGAAATATCCCCCTATCATTGGCTTATCCTCCTCATGTAGCTTACTCAAAAAATATCAACACTTCTGCGAGTACAAAATCAGGTATTTTTATGATTTATACGAGTAGTAATAATGCTAACCTTGCTATTTCAACAGATGTTAATACTCAACTTAATTCACCTACTATTACCAACCCCTTGTTAACTGATGTTGATAGTAGTGTAAGTAGTGTCTATTTTGCTTCTACTTCTTTACATTATTTAGTATATAAAAATACTTCGGGGAATTTATCTTTAAGTACTTTACAATATTTGATAGGAAGCACACCAATTGATATTTCTGTAAACTTAGCTTCATCTCCAATAGCTATTACTTCATCTCCTAAGCTAGCGGTGTTAAATGATACGCTCATTATCGTTTTTACAGATGAGATTAATCAATTAAATTATATCATTTCTACAGATGGCACTACATGGTCTGCACCTCAATTATTGAATGCTTACACCAATGCTTTTGATGTTTGTGTTCAATTTGATCGATTATGTATAGGTTATTTAACTGCTGACGAAGCGGGCAATATTAGTAATGATAGCATTTTCATTAATGACAATAATGGAGAAATCAACTAACTCCAAATAAAACTTTAATGCTCCATAATATTTAATAGTTAAAATCTAAAGAATCAAATGGCAACAATAAATCTAACAGTTGAAAATATAAATGGTGTTTCTCCTAGTTTTATACCCTCTAATACATTACTTTTTTATAGGACAAGTGAACCTAATACTTTAGAGTTGACTTTACAATTAGCAGATGTTTATACTAGTCGTACTTTTCAATCTTGTATAGTTCATTTACCAACGGATTGTCTAAAGGCTACAGGTTCTACTATTAATTACGAATGGATTAATCTTCCTACGCCTTGTTCTGATGGTAGTACTATTGGACAGGCTACAGGAGATGGGCGGGGGAACTTTACTATCCCATTGCCAAGTGTAGGTATAGAACTATCATATGAAGCCATTTCAGTTGGATTAATTTTATCCAACATTCAGGTATTGACTACTGGAAGTGCAGAAGGCTTTATTGATATGACAGTTGCATATACTCCAACAGTGATGGGCGTCTATCCAACGTTTAATCTCAATAAATTACCATTGATACCCGTAGAGGATTCTAATCCTCCTGTAACACTCAATGCCACATTTCTTACCAATAAAGATGTAGTGCTAGCAGAAGCCAATACATTATATACTTCTGCGATGAACTCAGATGGTTCAATAGCCGTTCCATTGGCAAATTCATTAGATTTAGCTATAGCTTGGAATTCTGAAAACGCTACTGGCGAGGATGGTGGGCAGATTTATATTTATTTCGATTATGCTAGTGGCGTTGCCATAAGAGGGGCAGCACTTTGTAATAATCAACCCAAAGGAACAGGACTGAGTGTTCAAGACTGGCCTGCACCAACCATTAATAATTCAGATTGGCAAATAAGTTCAACGCCTGATACACAAGGAAGATGGTCTGTTACGCCTATTTCGCCAAGTACTTGGAAAGGCAATAGCCTATTTACAGTTTCTTTCGCTAATATCATTAGTGGTAATACCAATACTAATGAAGTTTCTATTCCTATTTATATAGAATATTCTGGGGTAGCAGGCATCAGTAATACCCAAGGTTCAATTTATCCGAAACTACAGCTCAAACCACTTATACCTCAAGTAAAGAACTTTACTACATCTGCTAGAAATATTCCAATTAGCAATGGTAAAGGAAGCCTTAACTTGGCATTTAGTCTTTTCAATGCCAAAAATGCGACATTGTATTGGGAAGTCTATAATGGATATAGTAATTATTGGCTAGAAAGTATCTCATTGCCTGCGTTGAATACTTCACCTCCTGCATTAGATTATGCAGGCACTTATGCTTTGACTAATCAAGCGTTTAATTTAAATCAAGGTTTTATTAAGTTTTTATTACAGGCTCAAGGCGAAACGGCTTACTTCCCCTTGACTGTTCCACTTTCAGGAGCATCATCTTTTCCTATTTTTGAGAGCTTTAGTAGTTATAGCGGAACAGGTCCCCTTTATCTGAATAGTTGGAAAATTTCTAATTTACCCACAGGAGCATATTGTACATTAAGTAATGTAAATGATACTAATGGTAATCCTATTCATTTTCCAGGTAGCAATGGTTCTAAGCCATTTTATTATTGGACTTCAGTTAACATTACAGGGCTAAGTGCTTATGATAGAATAGGTAATCCTTTAACATTATATAATACATCTGGAGAGGTAGCTAATTTTTATAATATTCTTGATAATAATCAAACAACCATACAGAGTCCATCTACTTGGACAGCAATTCTAAATTGTAAGCTGAAAGCTAGTTTATTACCATTAGCTCAACGAACTAGCGGAACCATATCTGCTAATGGCGAAATGTACATTGCATTTTTTGAAAATACAGGTACTGATATTCAACCGAATTATACTAACATTGTTATTTATCAAGCTAATGGAGGTGCGAATTGGAGAGTAGTGACATACCAAGTATATTTAGGAGAAGATATAGTTTCATCTGTAGTTCCACCTCAAATAGTAGTGGATAATGATGGTAATTTAAATCTTGTGATTGCCATTACTCTACTGACCGAAGAAAATCAAGAAAATAGTAATAACCCTCCAAAGTATATGATACAAACGCTGCAATACAATGGAAGTAGTTGGTCAGATACTTCCTCATCCAATCAATTTGGTTCTAATGTAGATGGCGCAAATGGATTGACGGTAAATCAAAATATACAAGCCATTGCGAATTATACTGGAAATACTTACGGGGGAAGTATTACGATTAATACAGGAAATGAATTATTATATAGTACTTCTGACTCTTCAATGATTTATGATGTAGCATTTGAAGCTGAAACAGCTTCTAAAATACCTTGGTTTTGTCTAGGAGATACGAACTATTATATTAGTTCATCCCTAGCAGGAAAAATAGACGTTAGTTACATATCATCTACTGCTAGTACAGCGATAAACACTCAATATATAGAATCTATTAATGCCTCATTTAAAATGCCATCAGGCTCCTTCGTATTACCTGGTGCAGGTACCCGAATAATCTACGATAAGGACAATAGTTATTTATACTTACTATTCATTGATGGAAGTACAAATTTACTAAACTGGTGGAGATTAGCACTCTCGGATGTTAATGCTTATAAAAGTTGGACTTTGTATTCTACAATAAGTGTATATATAGGAGATTTTGAAGCATTTCATTATAATAATACGCTATATATTGTTCAAGTCATTGAAGGAAATATAATGTGTAATTATTCAAATGTAGCTAGTGTTTCATGGCAAAATAATGGTGGTTTTATTGCTCCTGATGATAGTTACTCTTATAATACTCTCGATACGTGCTATTTGAATAATACTTACTATTTAGCGTATGTTGATACTAATAATCAATTGAATATTCTTTCTTCTAAAAATGGAAAAGAATGGACTTCAATTGTATATAAATTTTCATCTAATATTGATTTTAGCAACTCCATTTTGATTAGTCCAAGTCTCAGTACTGACGGCAATGATTTATTTTTGTGTTTAGTCTTAACTGTAGCTGCTCGATCTAAGATTTATAATTTAAGAAGTTCAGATCACGGTAAGACTTGGTTAGTTGTTCCTATTAATTACAATATGGATGTTAATGCAGCAGCTTGGTATTATGGAGGCAGTTGGTTAGAAGCTAATAATAGTATTGTTAGGTCTAGAGTTAAATTTGGCTACAACTATATTAATTATTTAGTAGAAATTCAAAACCCAACCTACCCGCCGTCTTTACAATATGTAAAAGTAGGCGAATATTCTGATTTCTATGTGTTATATGTTGATGGGACAAATGGTTACATTACGACCACACAAGATGGTTTTGCACATTTACCTAATCCTAATAATTATAATGAATTATCAAGTACTCAGTTGTTTACAGATGTTAATAGTGGGATGAGTCTATGTGCTTTTAATCAAAGTTTTTTTATTGCTTATCAAAATACAGTTACCAACGATGGTAATACTACAAATTATTTAGCCTTATACACCAATAATATTATTTTTCCAAAAGTTGGAGACAGTCCATATTCAAAAGTAGTAGGGATTCCATCAATTGAAATTATAGGAACACCAAAACTGTATGTACTGACTGACTCCTCCAATGCTTCTCACTTAGTAGTAGTATTTATTCATTTAGAAGGTCAATTAGGCTATATCTGTTCACCAGATGGCGTAAAGTGGAGTTATCAGCAATATATTGCCAATACATTTGGGGGTGAAATTGCTGTAGCTAGTGCCAATAATAAGGAACTTTGTATTACATACATTACGAATAATAATCCTGTGAATTATGAAAATGTATTCCTTAATGTAGAAAATTTTACAGCACTTACTTACTATCCAACAATTATCAATATTCCATTATTCCAAAGTAGTATTTATCCATTAGCTAATAAAATCAGTAGTGCAATAACACCTATGGGAAATATTTATTCTGCATGTTTAGTGAATACTGTTTGCAATAATATCCCTTCCTATAGCTTAAGATTTAAACCAGTAATAGGTGGACCGAATGTTAATGTATATAGCAGTTATTCTAATGCTCAAATTCCTCCCCGTATAGCTATTGGGACAAATGCTGGTACTGAATATTTATATATGGTTTATGGTAGTGGTATTAGTAATATTAATAATCCGTATAACCTTACTTGTTTACAATATGATTTTAGTTCTCGTACATGGTCACCAATTACGAACGCTGTAACAGCAGAGGGAGGATTAGAACAATATTTTCAAATTTTGGCCGCTTCAGGCTTAGTTGGAAATTTTAATTCTAATCCAATATTTGCAATTATGAGTTCCTATGGCTCACTTTTATTTCCGTATAATGATACACAGCAAGGCTATGGAATAAATCCTTATGGTAATACAAATTTAAGATTAGATAATGGGAAGGTAAGCTCATCTAGCAATACAAGTAATTATATTCACAATACTCCAATGACCTATTCATCACCATGGATATGTAAAGGAAGTAAATACTATTATATATCATTTAGTGTTTCAGGTGTGCCTTATATTGTTTATTTCCAAAATACGAATGCATCTAATATTAGTAATTTCACTTCGATTAATTTACCAAAAGGTCAATATGTACTAGATAGTGTTCCTACTAAATTAGTATATGGTACTGATAGTTATCTATATTTTTTCTTTATTGAGGGTAGCACCAAGCTACTTAATGTGTGGCGTATCCTTCCTACATTTGATACAAGTAATAACCTATCTACTACTGTTCAGTGGGAGTTTTACGGTGCAATATCTATTTTATTAGGAGAATTTTCAGCTATTGCTGCCACAACAGGTTCGGAAATCTTCATTATCCAGCAAGTAAATAATGTTATCAAACAGAGCAATTTCCAATCTAAGGAAGGATTAGCTACATGGGGGGATTGGAATACCGCTCAATCGCCATTTACAGCTTCCAATAGTATAGCTTCTTGTATTTTTTCAGATACAATCTATCTTTTATACTTGGATAGTTCGAATATGCTTTGCATTTGTACTTCAACAGAT
>CAYLSF010000015.1:0-5714 GCA_964385675.1 uncultured Saprospiraceae bacterium | reverse complement strand
ATCTTTGGACTTTTTTCCGCTATGAATCAAAAGCCATTAATAATAATTATAACATTTTAAATCCTAGCATTTCTACAGATGGAACTAACTTATATTTAAGTCTATTTTCTAGCCTAGAAACAAATTATAGAGCCTTATCCTTAGTAAGCTACGATAAGGCAGAGACATGGTATCCATTTTCTATTAATTATAATCCAAATGCTTGGGACTATAGTGATTACATCAATGGCAAACCTAATTCTTATTATAAACCAAATGGTATAGCAGGAGGAGTGATTGCAAGTAGTTCAGATGGTGATACCTATTATTACCTGAAGCCTCAAATCAATACGCCATCTTATGCCTCACATTTATGGTATTCTACACAAAGTACGAGTAACAAGGGGCTAGGCACAGGGTTTTATCTACTTTTTGCTGATGGAAATAATGGGTTTTTAGCACCAAGTGTCAAATTATGGTCGAATATTCCATCGTTGAGTTTAAGTCTTGGAAATGGACAAGCTGCGATACAAATTGCTTCCAATATTCAAAGTAGTCTGCGTATGTGCTATTTTAATAGTACTTATTACATTACTTATCAAAACACAAATAGCAAGTTGTCCCTTTTAAGTAATGCAACATTATATGACACTTCTTATGTAGCGGTGAGTGGCTTCCCTACTATTTCGGTGATTGGTACACCTCAAATCGCTATCTTGACAGATAATAGTACAAGTACAGATTACTTGGTTCTTGTTTATGCTACTGCTGAAAATGCAGTAAATTATATTTATTCTCCCGATGGAAGTAGTTGGAGTACTCCAAAAGTCATTGAAAACTTAGTAGCAGAAGATATTACAATGGTCGTACAAGGCAGTGGAACTTCCATGCAATTATGCGTAATTGCAGTTTCAAATTATACGGATACTGCCGCTACTCTCAATAGCGGTTATATTTTGCAAAGTGATTTGAATTAACATTAAAAAAGGCTAACATGGAAATAACCTAGTTAGCCTTTTAACTCTACCCTACTCAATCTTCTCTACCTAAACGCCAATAATGAATAGCCTCAGATAAGTTATAAATAAAAATCCCCTTTCCGTATTTAATTAAAGCAACTAATTTCGCTTTTTACGAAACTGACTAGGCGTATAACCTATTTTAGATTTAAAAATTTTACTAAAATACTGCGGATAGTCAAAGCCTAAGGTATAAGCGATTTCATTGACCGTTTTATTACTATTCAGCAATAAGGATTTAGCTTTGTCTAACAAATAGTAATGAATATGCTCTTGTGTTGTTTTTCCCGTTTCCTTTTTCAATAAATCACTTAGATAATTTGGAGAAAGATTGACCATATCAGCCAAGTTCTGAACGGTGGGTAAGCCTTTTTTTTGAGGTAAATTAGATTGAAAATAACGGAATAGAAACTCCTCTATTTCATCAACGACAGGTTTATTGATAACTGCCCTTATAATAAACTGCCTATCATAAAAACGCATACAATGGTTCAACAGTAGTTCTAATCCAGAAACAATCACCGACTTGCTATGCTTATCAATCGGGCGGTTAATTTCCTTTTGAATACCATCGACTACGATAGTCAAAATCTGTTTTTCTTCATCCGAAAGATGTAATGCCTCGTTCGTGTCGTACTTGAAATAAGTATATTTAGAAATAGCTTTATCAAGTGAAGTACCTTTGATGAGGTCGGGATGAAAATACAAGCCCCAGCCATAGATACATTCTGAATTTTCGAGCGAAAAAACCTGATTAGGAGACATAAAAAACAAACTGCCTTCTTGAAAATCATAGTATGCTCTGCCATATTTGATACTGCCAGCATCCAATTCTTTTAAAAGAATGCAATAAAAGCTTGTAGAGAATTTAAGGTGTTCAAAATTCTCTATTTTTTGAAAATCTGTTTTTGAAAAATCAACTACACTAATCAAAGGATGCTTAGGTTTATCCTGTTGAAGCATTTCATTAAGCAAACCTATAGTATCAATATTTACAAAATTATTCATTTGTCTTTTTCTTTTAGGAGTGTGTATTTACTTTGTCACCATTCCTTATACAGGCTTAACTCGTCAGAAACTCAAAATACGTTTTAATTGACTGATGCGAATAAGCTTCCACAATCATCACTGCCACAAAAAGCAACATCACAGAGAAGGCGACACCATGCCAATATGGATTTTTTACAAACCAAACGACCAACAACGACAGTACAATAAAGCCACCAAAAGCGATTTGATAAATCGGATAGTCTTTCATCACCTGTTGCATTCTATCTATTTCTTGTTGCTGAAACTGTGCTGGATTTTCTTGATACAACAGCGTTCCTGACTGCATTAGTTTTTCTTCTGCACTATTATAGGCTATTCCACCAATTAAAATAAAAAGACTACAAACCAATGTGCCTATTTTCAAACCATTAGACAAACTTCCTTTTCCTAAAAAGTAAAACGTAGCTGCCAGTAGAATTAAAACTACTCCAATAATGATGAATTGAAACGCTACATTCTTTTGTGCAGCGATGTAGATTTCAAGTTGTTGCAATGCGTTCATGGTGTTGAATTGATTTAGTTTTGTTGTTCAAATTTCGCCAAAAAATGACGAAATCTGAGCAATTAGGAACTTAATTAAGATTAGAAATAATGTAAAGGTAGTCTTACCTTGGATAAAGTGTTTCTACTCGCTTTTTCAATTCTTTGTTGAACTGCTGATAAGTCGCCTTGATTTGATGTTTGGCGATAAAGTTCATGAATTTGCTATGTGCACCATGAAATCCGTCTTCTTGTTTGAAAAGTGTTATTCCTTTATCCGTAGCATGAACAGAATAAATATGGTGATCCGTCATTCCATGAGCGTTTAATTCTCCTGACCAACCAAAGATTTTACCATACTCATATTCCGTTACAACATGCGTAAATTCTAATACACCACCTGTTAGTGGATTTTTAAAATAAGCCGTTGAGACTTCTCCTTTTCTCAAATCATCTTCTTTGATGCCTATAAACGAACTACTCCATTCTTTTAGCTTTTTCCAATCTGTTAATACACTCCAAACTTGATCAGTTGTAGCGTTTATTTCTATCTCTGTAAAGACATTATTCGATTTGTCTTGCATTTTTATAAGTTTTGATTTTAAAAATAATTCAATTCAGTAATGTGATGAAAGGCTGATTACTTAAATCACACTAAGGATAAATTTTGAATGAGACAAAATTATAAAGCCTATTACGATATATCGCTATACAAATCTCGGTTTGGTCAATACTTTTTACGGATTTTTAAAACCAAGCATCTACCAGTTTTAAAGTAATTTGACTAATAACCATAGCTTAAAAAGCATACTGAAACCCCACCATTTCCTCCGACACTTCCCAAAGCCGTTGAGCGACTGCTTCATCTTTAGCACGGCGAGAAATTCGTGCTTTACCCGCTTTACCTTTTCTTTCTTTGTTGCCCGTAGGGCCATAATAGTCCCCACCTTTTACGCCTTCTAGAGTAGCTGCCATTAAGGTAGGCAAAGCTCCTTTTGCAGCACTATGACTCATAAACAGGACTAAAGGATATAACGCCACATACAAGACTTTATTCACGTGTCTTGCTAACTCTGTAGGAGAAATACCAGGATGTGCGGCTACAGAAATAGTGTTATAGTTCGCTTGTTCCAATTTTCGTTGCAACTCTAGTGCAAACATCAAACAAGCTAATTTACTTTGTTGATAGGCTTCCATTTTGGAGTATCGCTTTTCCCAATTTAAATCATCAAATTGGATGGCACCTCGCTTATGTGCCAATGAACTCAAGGAAACGATTCTTGAATTAGGGGTTGATTTTAAGACATCTAATAGCAAACCGGTCAATAAAAAATGCCCTAAATGATTGACGCCAAATTGTAATTCAAATCCATCTTTCGTTTTGGAATAAGGCGGAATCATCACCCCTGCATTATTAATCAAGACATCTAATTTGGAAAACTTGGCTTTATAGGCATTGGCAAAACTACGAACGGAATCTAAATCTGTTAAATCCAATTTTAAAAAATGTAAATCCGCATCCGATATTTCTTTCTTGATTTTATCCATCGCTGCATTGGCTTTAGCTTCTGAGCGACATGCTAGAATTACGGTAGCCTTTTGTTGTGCCAATCCCTTAGTTGTTTCGTAACCTAACCCCGCATTAGCACCTGTTACAATAAAGATTTTTCCTTGTTGGTTAGGCATTGTTGCTATTGTAAAACTCATATTATTGGTTTAATTTTAATAACTTTTTGAATTGTATTTTAGTGAAAATCAATTTGCTGCAGGATAAATCTCAGAATATAGAAGAGGCTATCTCTTCATTTTGAGACAGCCTCTTGTATTTATAATTCCCTTTTCTATATTTAAACTACACAGACTGAATAATATCATATTTCGTAATGATGTGCATCGTGCCTGCCTTATCTTTTGCGATAACTGCAGGGATTTTTTTACTGATATAATGACTCAACTTACTAAATGGCAACTCCACATCAACCATTGGAAATGGTTCATTCATAATATCAGAAACGTTTTTATCTGCATTTTCCAATGGGTTTTGAAGTAAGTGACTCAACACAGCCGTTTCTGTTAATGACCCCACAATTGTTCCATTGTCCATGACAGGCATTTGTGAAATGTCGTGTTCTTTCATCACATTGAAAGCCGATTTAACCGTTTCCGTTTGTTGTATAGAAAAGAACGATTTATCCGTTTTTTGGTTGATGATGTCTTGAACGCGTTGTTCTGTATCCAAAAACCCTCTTTCTCGCATCCATTCATCATTAAAGATTTTACCAATATAGCGAGTAGCATGATCGTGGAATAAGACAACTAAAACATCGGTTGGCTTTAACTTATCTTTCAATTGAATCACACCTGCCATCGCTGAACCAGCGGAGTTTCCAACTAAAATGCCTTCTTTCTTTGCTAGCTCACGGGTCATCAATGCCGCATCTTTATCGGTTACTTTTTCAAAAAAGTCAATCACCTCAAAGTCCACATTTTTAGGTAAAATATCTTCGCCAATCCCTTCTGTGATATAAGGATAAATTTCTTTTTCATCAAAAATACCCGTCTCATGGTATTTTTTAAATACCGAGCCATAGGTATCAATACCCCAAATTTTAATATCTGGATTTTTAGACTTTAAGTAGCGCCCTACTCCCGAAATTGTTCCACCTGTACCTACTCCAACTACAAAGTGTGTAATTTTTCCTTCTGTTTGTTCCCAAATCTCAGGACCTGTGGTTTCAAAATGGGCTTTTCTATTTGATAAATTATCGTACTGATTACACCAATAAGAGTTCGGAATTTCTTTACTTAATCGCTCTGCCACAGAATAATAAGATCGAGGATCTTCTGGCCCTACATTTGTTGGGCATACAATCACCTCTGCGCCTACGGCTTTCAGTACATCTACTTTTTCTTTACTTTGTTTATCAGTCGTTGTAAAAATACAGCGATAGCCTTTTACTACTGCAGCTATAGCTAACCCCATTCCTGTGTTTCCAGAAGTACACTCAATGATAGTGCCGCCAGGCTTGAGATCGCCTCTTTCCTCCGCATCTTGAATCATTTTAAGTGCCATACGGTCTTTCACGGAGTTTCCTGGGTTAGTTGTTTCGATTTTAGCTAAAATCGTCCCTGGTACATCTTTTACTAACTTATTTAACTTGACCAAAGGTGTGTTTCCAATGGTGT
>CAYLSF010000014.1:314-22562 GCA_964385675.1 uncultured Saprospiraceae bacterium | reverse complement strand
AAGAAGTTTCAAATAAGATAAAATGAATAGACAAATCATTTATTTTATAATCATATTAGGGCTGTTATCCTCCAATCTATACGGGCTAGACGTCAATGCAGGAATGGATAGAGAAGCCTGTGCCAATAAGGTGCTAACCCTCGGTGGAATGCCAACGGCAGAAAATGGACTCGCTCCCTATCAATACCGATGGACATCAAGCGATGGAGCGTTTACATCTTCCGAAGCGAATCCGCAATATTTATTGCCGCCAACTCCTGCACCGCATACGATTACCTTTACGGTAGAGGTGACGGATGCAGATGGTTTTAAATGCTCTGATGATGTTGTGATTACCGTAGTGGAGTTAAAAGAAATTACCTTTTCGGAAGATTTTTTACCAGCCGATGGTTCTTCGACAGTTAATTCTACGGTAACGACGATACCATCAGGAAGAATGGTCACTTGGTCAATTGAAGGGGCGGCGTTAGGTTGTACCATTGATGCGACTACAGGGACAGTAACTGCAGGGTCAACAGCAGGAACAATTACGGTGAGGGCAACGGATAATCAAATTACGGATTGTTATGTAGAAGCGGAATTATGTGTGAGTGATGAGCAATGTTGTGAAGCGAATGGAAGCCGAACTTTTGGACCAATTACGATTACGATTCCAAATCTCAACTCTGATATGACGACATCAGATGGTTATTGTAAATATGAAGCCGATGTTGGCGTAGATATTTCGATGTTGGGCGATTTTTCAAGGTCATTTAATGTACCTGGCGTGACCGTAAAGTGGGAAGAAAAGGTATCGGGGACAACCAATTTATTTAGAAATGTCACCTTGACTTGGACAGGAAGTCAATCGGTAGCCAAATTTGGAGTGATAGAAGCAACGGTGACAAGTATTAGTTTGACCGTCAATGCCAATGGTGAATTATCGGGCGATGTGATGTTTGGCGTCAATCAAACCACCGATGCTAATTTAGGCGGAATCGCTGTACTAAAAGCGGGAACAAGCGGAACAATAAAATATAGCTATGTACTCAATCAGGCAGGATTTGGTGGAAATTGGGATTTGAGTAATATTATGAATTTCAAAGTAGAATTGAAAAAAGGAAGTCAGACCATTGCGACCATGACGGCAGGAAGTATTTCTTTAGATGGAACGGTTCAAAATGCAAAACTCTCCGCTACTTCTCCCGTTGCCACTTATACCTCAAATAGCTTTACCGCTATTTTAGAACAATTGGATTTGGGATTTGACTATCATTTAAAAAATAATCAAATCAATTTTACCAGTGGAACAGGAAAACTTCGGGTCAAAAATGTTCCGAATGTACAAGGGGAATTTGTATTAGGGTTGACCTATAATGGAGGCGGATTTACAGTAGCTGTCACCCTAGAAAATGTTCGAGCGTTTGGTTGCGATATTACGGGTACGATGCAAGCAAGCGTCAATAATTCTTTTGATTTTCAACAACTCGCTGGTAATAATATCTCTGCGAAGCATGTGGATTTTGACCAATCTTTTTCAGGCGTAGGATTTAAAATTGAAAACGGTGTACTCAAAGAATTTTCCATTGGACAAATCACCGTAAAATATAAACAAGGCATTGAGTTTTCAATGACGAATGCCAATTATAGCAGTGCAGAAAGTCGGTTGATATTCGATGCAAAAGTGGTTTTACCTAGTGTACAACTGGATGTAGAACAATTTAAAATTGACTTTAATGGTAGTGTTTCCATTTCTAGAATACAAGGTCAAGTCAATCAGTCACCTGTTCAAGTGGGTATAGATGCAGCGTGGTCAAACAGTCAGTTTAGTGGAATGTTTAACGGACAATTTACAGGAAATGTCGGTATCAATGGAAGTATTTTAGTTGGCTCTAATGCCTCACCCGATTTCAATTATGGATATTTTACCCTCGGCGTTACCGTTCCGGGTATTCCTATTGGTAATACAGGTTTAAAAGTCAAGTCACTCGCTGGAGAGTTCGGCTATAATTATGCCGCATCCGTCACGCAAGGCGGAACGGGCATGATTCAGCAAGGGGCAAAAAGTATTGGATTTGGTTTGGGTATTTCGGATGTGGCGGATTTAGCCCTATTAGAAGGGTATGTAAAATTGGTGCTTGGAAATGCGACTTCCATCGGCTTAAATGGTGCCGTAAAAGTTCGAGCAGCAGCCCCACATTATGTTACGGGAAATATGAATGTCAATTATACACTCGGAAGTGGAACGGTCAATGGTTCTTTTAATTCGACTATAAAATTCCCACCGAGTTCGGGTAATATTATTAGTATAAATTCCGGAAATGTCAATTTTGGTATAACAAACACCAAGAAATTTATAGTGACCAGCAGTGGATTGACGGGTAAGATTTTTAACGCAGTTGATTTGACGGGAGGGGTGAACTTTTCTGCTCCATTAACCAATACGGGAAGTATTACAGGACGAGTGAATGGTACCTTAAGTTATAATAATTCATTTTCTTATACCTATCCCAGTGGATTTGACGCAACAAATTGCTCTACTGCTGATGCAACAGATAATGGATTCGGATTTGGTATTACAGGAACTTTAAATGTGGGTATCAATGGAAGTATCAATGCCAATGTGGATGCCAATGGTATCAATGGAGCTGTAATGGTTTCTGTATCAGGTAATAGCTTGATCAAGGTAAAGTGGCCTTGTCGGATTCCATTCCTTTGTTGTACGTTGACTAACCCTGTTTCTACTTATAATGTAAGTGCAAATGGTACAGTGAAGCTAGAAAAAAATGGTAATAATACTAGGCTGCATGGAGAGTTGAGTTACTCCTATGGTGGTGAGACGCAAAAGGGAGATATTGATTTTAATTTGTAAATGGTGGACAATAATATGCAGCAATTCAAATATATATTAATCTTAACATTTCTACCAATTCTGGCATTGGGACAGGACTTTAGTGTACAACTCAATGGTACAAAAAACGATGGTAAAGTACAATTACTATGGTCTTGTAAAGGATGGTCAAAAGAAATAGGTGGATTTAATATTAAACGCAAGGAGGTTAAATCAGGTGGAAATTGGCAAAAACTTCATAATCAACCGATTCAACCTGCTATTACGATGAATAAAGATTGGTCAAATCAGGGATTGAATGCAAGTCAAACGGAAGAAACAAAAAAGTTATTGCAACAAATGCTAGAGGCTAATCCTGTAGAATATACGGCATCAGAGTTTCTAGATTTTTTAACAGAAATAGGTGGATTTGGAGCTGGGGATCGATTGAATATGAAAAGTAATTTTAAACAGGCTTTAATTTTAGGATTTGGATTTATCGATAATACCATTGAAAAAAAGACGGATTACGAATATGCGATTTTTCAAGTCAATAGAAACGGACAAGAAAAGAATGAACCTTTAGCAATATATAGTACCCTCAATGCACAAGGGCAGGAAATAGAAATTACCTTTAATCATATTGGTCAAAATATTCAGTTAGTGTGGCAATTGGATAAAAACAAATTAGATGCAGTACCTTTTGGATTTAATATTTATAAAAAAGAAGGTGGCGAGTTTAAAAAGCTAGTTGTCAATCCATTGGATAGGGTAGGGCAAGATGAGCAGTTTTTTAAATATAGCTTTAGAGATGATAATTCGGATATGAATGAGGCATATACCTATGCAATTGCACCTGTTACGATGTTTCAAACCGAAGGAGAAAAGACGATTAAAAAATACGATCCAAAAAAGCATAAACCATTTTCTGTTCCTCAAATTGACTC
The DNA here is from genome assembly GCA_964385675.1 of uncultured Saprospiraceae bacterium. Lineage (GTDB taxonomy): Bacteria > Bacteroidota > Bacteroidia > Chitinophagales > Saprospiraceae > CAYLSF01. The sequence goes on along the minus strand of CAYLSF010000014.1, from coordinate 18,806 downwards.
GGTGGTTTTGATAGAAAAAACGGGGATTCGATTAAATTGGACATTCGATGATGAGCGTATTAAGAAAGTCATTTTAGAAAGAAAAGATAAACCCGAAGGAACATTTAAAACGGTGAAAAAGGTTGCTAAAAAATCGACAGAATGGATAGACGAAAAATTGGAAACGCCTTTAACGACTTACACCTATAGATTAATTATTACAGATAAAAGTGGTAATACGTGGCAATCGCAAGAAAAGAGTATTTTCTACTTTGGTATTACACAACCGCCTAAGCCTAAAGGCTTAAAAGCGACAATCATCAAGAAACAAGGGCAACCGCATGTCCGCTTAGTTTGGCAACCCAAAGCCGAAAATGATAAACTCACAAAAGGGTATATTTTATATTCCGATGAATTGAAAAAAGGCAATTTCTTACAAATTACAGGCATCGGAATGATTGAAGGTAATTTGTACGATTATCCAATTGCAACCGCAGGTGGTCGAGAATATAGTTTTAAAATTGTACCGACTTCTTTTCAAAACGAACAAGGCGAAGGGGCAGCAATCACCGCTTATGTAGAAGCGAAAAAGATGCCGTATATCAACAATTTTCAAGTACAATTACAACCCGATAATTCCATTCAATTGAAGTGGGAATATCCTGATTTAAGAGAAATTAAAGGTTTCCAAGTTTTTGTGAATAATCGAAAGTTGGTGGGGCATGATAAAATCAAACGTAAAAAACGGGAATATCTATTAGACAATTTACCACCTGCTAATAATCGCTCTTATGCAATCGAAATGCGAGCAGTTGGAAATGGTAAATTTTCAGAAAAAACGATTAAGCGATTTGTACAATTGCGAGCCGACGTAGTGAAAACGATTAAAGCTCCAAAAGGATTAAAAGCAGAAGTGATTAAAGAAAAGAAGCAGCGAAAAGTGCGGGTAGCGTGGCGAAAAGTGAATTTAGAAAAGGCAAATTTGAAGGGCTACAAGATTGCTGCAGATTACAATGAAAAAGGATTTATAGCGACGATTCCAAACTCTGGGACGATAGAGACGAATGAGTTTACCTTCCCTTTAGATAAAAAGAGATTTAAAAAAAGAGAAACGATAACATTCAGAATATCAGGGATTTCGACGAAAGGGAAAGAAGGTCCTTACAGCGAAATCGTAGTGGAGTTAAACGATAAAAAGAAATAAAATTAGCGTTTTAAACCTTATAGGTTTCTAAAACCTATAAGGTTTAGGTGCGAAAATAAGATAAGATGAAAAATTTTACACCATACTTCAAACAAGGGATACTACTCCTAGCACTGTGTTGGGTAGTACCGATGTATGCCTTGCAATTTGAGACGGAACGAGTCACCTGTTCTGGACCCGATGCTGGTAATGATGGAAAAGCCACCGTTATTATTGCAGGTGGACAAGCCCCGTATTCCATTGTGTGGTCGAATGGAGATAGTGAAATGAATTTCACAGGTACTCGGCACACGATTGAAAATCTAGCACCGGGCAATTATTCGGTATCGGTGACAGATTCCGATAACTGTATCTCCATCGGAAGTGTGGAAGTAAAATCCGAAGTAGAAGTGAATGTAACAGGTGGCGGAACTCGAACGGTCTGCCAAGGTGATCCTGTACGAGTGACGTTGAGTGCAAGTACAACTTGTTCGACTTGTAACTTCCTTTGGTCAACAGGGGCAACATCTTCTTCGATTACGGTATCAAGTAGTGGAACGTATTCTTGTACGGTTTCTTCGCCCAACGGAGCGTGTATGGATACCGATCAGACTTCTGTGAATATTAGAGTAAGAGATTGTGATGATGATGACGATGATGATATTGAAATTCCAATTGCTCATGCGGTTGACCCGAATGATATTCTAGGGCCTGATGGTGTAGGACCGAATCGGTGGATTTCGGTGAATGATGAAATGAATTATAAAATCCGTTTTGAAAATGACCCAGAATTTGCAAATGCCCCGGCTCAGATTGTAAAAATTAATTGTCCGATAGATTCTAATTTGAATATTTTCTCATTAGAGTTGGGAAGTTTTGGATTTGGCGATTTTAATTTCCAAGTGCCACCGAATAGTACATTCTACCAAACACAAGTAGATGTCAGTGACTCTTTAGGCGTAAAAGTGAATTTTACCGCAGGATTAGACGTAACGAAAAATGAAGTATTCTGGATTTTTGAATCAGTTGATCCAATCACAGGATTACCGCCTAGTGCCTTACTTGGATTTTTACCTGTCAACGATACCTCAACAACTCGATTTAACGATACCATACCTGGTCAAGGAGAAGGCTATGTGAATTTCACCATTAAACCGAAGTTAAGTGCAGTAACAGGCGATACCATTTTTGAAGATGCGTCCATTGTTTTTGATGTCAATGCTCCAATTGTAACGCCTACGATTTTTAATAGAATTGATGCGGATAACCCGAGCAGTATGATGACCCCTAGCATGGCGACGGTGGATACGGCTGCCGTTACTTTAAATTGGACAGGTTCGGATGTCGGTTCGGGGAATGCGACCTATATTTTATACGCTTCTGAAAATAACGGGCCGTTTGAAATTGCTAAAGATTCCATATCGGGACTGACCTACACCTTTGAAGGAACGGCAGGGAATAGTTATGATTTCTTTACGATTGCAAGGGATAGTGTGGGGAATTTAGAACCCTTAAAAACGAGTCCTGAAGAATCGGTCATTATTAATGGAGAATTGGATTTACAACCCTTGACGAATTATTGTGCAGGTGATAGTATAGAAATTTCGTGGATATCGGGTGGTATTACGAATTTGAATTTGTACTATTCCTTGGATAGCGGAATGACTTATACCATTATTGATTCTATGATTACGGCATCGAGTAGTAATTATACATGGGGCTATCCTACGGGCGTTGTGGGCGATACAGATGTTTTAATTCGAGCCGTTAGTGGTGCATTGTCAGATACTTCTGCACCATTTTTAGTACGCTCTTTATTGGTAAATGCGGGATTAGATACCGTGATTTGTGCAGGGGATACGGTTATGTTAGGTGGAATGCCAACGGCAGTGAGTCAATCATCTTTGACTTATGAGTGGAAATCTAACTTTATGATTAGCGATACAACGGTGGCAAATCCATTCACTTATACCAATACTTCTGTTGAATATATTTTGACCGTTTCGGATACCTTTGGTTGTGCTGAAATTGATACGGTTCAAATTACCGTTAATAATGTACCTGGTATTATTTATAGCAAAACCAATGTGAATTGTTCGGGTGATGATGATGGTACAGTTAATTTAACCTTATCCAATGGAGTTGCTCCGTATAGTGTATTATGGTCAGATGGAGATACCGCAAGAACTAGAATTAATGTGCCTGCTGGCAATTATTCCGTAACGGTGGAAGACGTAAACGGTTGTAGCAGTTCACAAGACAATATCAATATTTTTGACATTTATTTTTCTGGAATTAGTGCAGGGCAAGACCAAACGATTTGCTTAGGCGATACAGTAGAAATTGGGGGAAGCCCAACCTTTTATGGAGGGCAAGGTACTATGCCTGTTTATAGTTGGACGAATGTAGCGATTTCCGATGCTTCAGTTGCTAATCCCAATGTTTATCCAACAAGCAGTCAAGAATATATTGTAACCGTAACGGATTCAGTAGGCTGTGTGCGGACAGATACGATGATGGTAACAGTTGTAAACCCACCTGTTTTGAATCCAACCGTAACAGATGTATCTTGTTCGGGTAATAATGATGGTTCAATTGCCTTAAATATTTCTAGTGGAACAATGCCGTATTCGATCCTTTGGAGCGATGGAGATACAGCGAGAACTAGAATAGATTTGATTGCTGGCGATTATGAGGTGACCGTAACCGATGCGAATAATTGTACGGTTTTAGATACCAATTTGACTATCAATGAAAGTGCAACTTTTACGGTAGAATTAGGGGCTGATTTATATTTCTGTATGGGGGATTCTGTACAGTTGAGTCCTATGGTAAGTGGTGGTACAGCACCTTATATATATGATTGGGAGGGGGATAGTCAATTATCAGATACGACTATTGCAATGCCTTATGCAAAACCATTGGAAGGAACTCCATTTTTCTTAAAAGTTACAGATGCCAATGGATGTACGGCATTAGATACCGTTTCTGCTGCTCCAACTATTACGCCGTATATCACACAAACGGTAACAGATGTAGGTTGTAATGGTGCAGATGGTACGGTTCAATTATCTATTGTTGGAGGAGCTACGCCGTATTCTATTTTATGGAATGATGGAAATATGGATGCTTCGAGAACAGGCTTGTCGGCAGGAACATATTTCGTTACGGTAACCGATGCAAATAATTGTAGTTCCGCAGCAGATACGATTATTTTAAATCAATTATCGGGTGTATCGGATACAACTTATTTAACAGCAACAAGCTGTGACCCCAATCAAGTTGGTCTTTCGACTATGACATTTACCGCTCAAAATGGATGTGATAGTTTAGTGATTACAACTACAACTTTACTACAATCGGATACGACTTATATCAATTTAACTTCTTGTAATCAAAGTGATGTGGGTGTTTCTTCTAGTCTATTAACAAACCAAGATGGCTGTGATAGTTTGGTTATTACAACGGTGACGTTCTCGCAATCCGATACCACAATGGTTGCTGCTACGACTTGTAATCCATCGCAAGTTGGTGTAGTTAATAATCTATTGACCAATCAATTTGGCTGTGATAGTCTAGTGATTACCACTACAACCTTATTACAATCCGATACGACTTATATCAATTTAACGACTTGCGATCCAAATCAAATTGTAACGCAAGTCTTGACTTATACGAATCAATCGGGTTGTGATAGTTTAGTCATTACTAATGTTGAATTTGCGGCAAGCGATACGACTTATATCAATTTGACCTCCTGTAATTCAGCGGATGTAGGCATGACTTCCATGTTATTACAAAATCAAGGTGGATGCGATAGTTTGGTGATTACAACAGTTTCATTTGCACAATCGGATACGACGATAATTAATCTAATAACGACGAATCCTGCAGATGTAGGCACAACGACTCAGTTATTAACGAATCAATTTAACTGTGATAGTTTGATCATTATAAATACCACTTTATTGGTGGTGAATGATACAACTTATCTATCTGCAACCTCTTGTGATCTGATGCAAATTGGTATGGATACGACTACAATGATGAATCAGAATGGAGGAGATAGTTTAATTATTACGACTACAACGTTATTGCCTTCTGACACAACTTACCTGACGGAAACAACGTGTCTTCCAAGTTTAGTTGGTGTTAATAATATGCTATTAACCAATCAATTTGGTTGTGATAGTTTAGTGATTACGACTACAACTTTATTGGCAAGTGATACCACTTATATCAATTTGACCACTTGTAATCCAACCATGGTTGGAATGATGAGTAATTTGATGACGAATCAAGATGGATGCGATAGTTTAGTTATTACAACCACAGCATTGATTGCTGCTGATACAACCTATATCAATTTAACTTCTTGTAATTCAGTAGATGTAGGCACGACTTCCATGTTATTACAAAATCAAGGTGGTTGCGATAGCTTGGTGATTACAACGATTACGTTCTCACAATCGGATACGACTTATTTGGCCAATACAACTTGTACTCCAAGTTTGGTAGGCGTAACTTCTAATTTATTGACCAATCAATTTAATTGTGATAGTCTAGTGATTACAACCACAACGCTATTGGCAGGTGATACCACTTATATTACCAATACGACTTGTGATCCAAATATAGTCGGTGTCAATAATAACTTACTAACCAATCAGAATGGATGCGATAGCTTAGTGATTACAATGACAACTCTAATTCCTTCTGATACGACTTATATCAATTTGACTTCCTGTAATTTAACGGATGTAGGGATGACTTCGATGTTATTACAAAATCAAGGTGGCTGTGATAGTTTGGTCATTACAACAGTTACGTTCTCACAATCGGATACAACTTATTTGACAGAAACAACGTGTCTTCCAAGTTTAGTAGGCGTAACGTCTAATTTATTGACCAATCAATTTAATTGTGATAGTTTGGTCATCACAACAACGACCTTACTAACAAGTGATACGACTTACCTGACTAATACTAGTTGTGATCCAAATCAAGTTGGCGTAGTTTCACAGACTTTGATGAATCAAAATGGTTGTGATAGTTTGGTTATTGCCACTACAATGTTATTACCATCATCAACGATGAATTTAGTAGAAACCATCTGTCAAGGAGATTCTTACACGGTTGGCACATCAGTCTATACGACGTCAGGAACGTACACCGATGTATTAACAAGTTCAAACGGCTGTGATTCGACAGTGAATTTAACGTTAATGGTGAATCCATCACCGACAACGAATTTAGTAGAAACCATCTGTCAAGGAGATTCTTACACGGTCGGCACATCAATTTATACGACATCAGGAACGTACACAGATGTGTTAACCAGTTCAGCAGGTTGTGATTCTACGGTTAATTTGACCTTAACGGTGAATCTATCGCCAACTACGAATTTAGTAGAAACGATTTGTCAAGGTGATTCTTACACAGTTGGAACATCCGTTTACACGACATCAGGAACATACACAGATATATTAACCAGTTCAGCAGGTTGCGATTCTACGGTGAATTTAACCTTAACGGTAAATCCATCACCCGTAACGAATTTGGTAGAAACTATTTGTCAAGGCGATTCCTATACAGTCGGAACATCAGTTTACACAACATCAGGAATATACACGGATGTATTAACCAGTTCAGTAGGTTGTGATTCTACTGTGAATTTAACCTTAATGGTGAATCCATCACCGACAACGAATCTAACGCAAACCATTTGTCAGGGTGATTCCTATACAGTTGGAACATCTGTTTATACGACATCAGGAAGTTACACTGATGTATTAACTAGTTCAGTAGGTTGTGATTCTACAGTGAATTTAACCTTAACGGTGAATCCATCACCGACAACGAATCTAACGCAAACCATTTGTCAGGGTGATTCCTATACAGTTGGAACATCTGTTTACACGACATCAGGAAGTTACACTGATGTATTAACCAGTTCAGCAGGCTGTGATTCAACGGTGATTTTGAATTTAATCGTTAATCCATCGCCAATAACGAATTTGACAGAAACGATATGTGGTGGTAGTTATACAGTTGGAAATTCCGTTTATACAACTTCTGGGGTTTATACCAATATTTTCCAGACAAGTGAAGGATGTGACTCAACGGTAATTTTAGATTTAACCGTTAATCCAACGCCAACGACGACATTAAATGAAACGATATGCGACGGTGATTCTTATTCCTTAGGCAATTCGCTATATACAACGGCAGGAACTTATACGAATATTTTGCAAACGAGTGTAGGCTGTGATTCCACGGTTATTTTAAACTTGATGGTGAATCCAATTCAAACCACCACTTTAAATGAAACGATATGTGAAGGTGATTCTTTTGTGATGGGTGGGGGAATATTCACCATGTCGGGAACGTATTTTGAAGTATTAACTACTTGGCAAGGCTGTGATTCAACGGTTATTTTGAATTTGACAGTAAATCCATCGCCAACAACGAACTTAACGGAAACGATTTGTGGTGGTAGTTATACGGTAGGCGATTCGGTTTATACGACCTCTGGAATTTATACTAATATTTTCCAAACAAGTGATGGCTGCGATTCCACGGTAATTTTAGACTTAACGGTAAATCCAACACCGACTACAATACTTGATGCGACGATATGCGACGGTGATTCTTATTCCTTAGGCAATTCGCTATATACAACGGCAGGAACTTATACGAATATTTTGCAAACGAGTGTAGGCTGTGATTCAACGGTTATTTTGAATTTGATGGTGAATCCAATTCAGACCACCGTATTAAACGAAACGATATGCGAAGGTGATTCTTTTATGTTGGCTGGTGTTCCTTACACTATAGAATCTATTTATACTTTGAATTTATTGACTTGGCAAGGTTGTGATTCCATTATTACCTTGAATTTGACAGTAAATCCATCGCCAACAACGAACTTAACAGAAACGATTTGTGAAGGCGATTCTTACACAGTCGGCAATTCCATTTACACAACATCAGGAACGTACACAGATGTGTTAACCAGTTCAACAGGTTGCGATTCTACGGTGAATTTGACGTTAACAGTTAATCTGTTGCCATTAGTTGATTTAGGAACAGATACAGCAATTTGTATTGGTGCTTCGGTGCTATTAAATGCTTCGGGTGGAGATAGCTATACTTGGCAACCAACAATAGGCTTGGATAATGCCAATATTGCTACACCAACTGCTACCCCGATGACAACGACTACCTATTTTGTTACTGTAACTAATAATAATGGATGCCAAACGACTGATTCCATTACGATAGTTGTGAATCCATTGCCAATGATAAATGCAGGTGCAGATACCTCGCTATGTATTGGTGATACGATTCAGCTAAATGCAACAGGAGGTGTGTCGTATAGCTGGCCACCATTACCACAATTTAGTAATCCAAGTATTGCAAATCCATTGGTGAGTCCAACCGTGACAACGCAATATATTATGACAGGAACGGATGCGAATGGATGTCAAAATGTAGATACGATTTTGATAGTTGTCAATGCATTACCTGTATTAAATATTACCAATGATACGTCGATTTGTATAGGTGAATCCATTCAGTTAGAAGCTCTTGGAGCAGATGGATATACTTGGATGCCAGGCGGAAGTTTAAGTGATTCTACCATAGCGAATCCAATTGCTTCACCAACAGCAACCACAACGTACATCGTAAGAGGCGATAATTTAACAGGTTGTAATAGTTTGGGAAGCGTTACTGTAGTGGTCAATGACTTGCCAATAGTGGATGCAGGATTAGATACAGCGATTTGTATAGGCGATTCTGTATTATTAAATGCCACAAGTATCGCTGCAACGAATTATAATTGGACGCCAAATGCTTCGCTAAATAATCCAAATATAGCGAACCCAACAGCTTCACCTTCTGCTACAACAACTTACACAGTAGCTGTAACAGATATTAATGGATGCGTAGGAATGGATTCCGTAACTGTGGTGGTCAACCCATTGCCAAATATTACCGCAGGAGTTGATACTATAATATGTGCAGCTCAATCCGTTCAACTCAACGCACAAGGTGGGGTAAGTTATAATTGGATGCCAAATGTAAGTATTGATGATCCGATCTTAGCAAATCCGACTGTAAATCCATTAGTAACAACAACTTATACCGTAGAAGGAACAGATGTAAATGGTTGTAAGAATATAGATTCTGCTGTTATAACCGTGAATCCATTACCAATTGTTAATGTAACAAGTGATACGATTGTCTGCTTAGGCGATACGATACAGATTACAGCAACAGGCGGTCTAACTTACTTATGGACTTCTGGGACAAATATTAGTAATGTGAATATTCCAGATCCATTCTTTTTCCCAACCGATACGTCGATTTATTCGGTACAAGTTACGGATATTAACGGCTGTCAAAGTTCAGGTTCATTCCAAATCAATGTGATACCTACACCAGCAATTCAAGCCTCGAATGATACATCTATTTGCCTAGGTCAAACCGTTCAATTGAATGCTACAGGTGGGCAAGTTTACACTTGGACACCATCGGCAGGCTTATCGAATGATGGAATTGCCGATCCATTTGCTACACCATTGATGAGTACGGTTTATACCGTATTAGGAGTTGATAATGACGGTTGTTTCAGTTATGATTCTACTTATATTGAAGTTTTCCAAACGACTCAACCGACTATCGTCGTAAGTGGTGATTCTTTAATGGCAACAGGTGTTACAAATCCAACAGGATTCCGTTGGTTCTTAGACGGTGTGCCGATTTTTGGTGCAAATAATGCGTTATTGATTGCGACCGTTTCTGGGGAATATATTGTAGAAGTGACGGATTCTAATGGATGTGCGGTGAATTCAATGCCTTATGACCATATTCATACGAATACAAATACGATACAATTAACCGATTTAGCCATTCAACCCAATCCTGCATACGATTATGTAGATATTAAATTCACCATGCCTCGTACGACTTCGCTTCGGGTGATCGTTCGAGATGTAGTTGGTCGAGTGATGTATGAAGAACAGCATAGTACGTATAGTGGTATTTATGATAATCGTCTGGATTTAAGTCGATTTGGAAGTGGGATGTATGTGGTGCAGTTAGTGGTGGATGGACAGGTTCGGTCGGAGAAATTGGTGGTGGCGAAGTGATGAAATAATCGTAGAGGCGTTGCATTGCAACGTCTCTACACCAATAGAATTAATATAACCTTAATGTTAGAGTTTAATAAGTTCAGTAACTCACTTAGCAAATTTTATTATTGAAAGTTCGATATTCGATATTCGATATTCGATATTCAGCGTTCGATACCTGCCTGTCTGCCGACAGGTTCTACAGTTCAAAGATTCAAAATAATTTTTATAAGAAAACCCTTGTAAATGGTGAGGATGATTTTTTTAAAATAACCTATTTATTTTTTAAGCGATTCAAGTTGATGCATAAAAGCATAATTGATAACTCGTAGCTGAAATAAGATACTAAAGTCATAAATAGTTTTTAACAGGATAATTTTATTATTGTAGCTACGAACACCTGATTTGGCAGCTTCCCCTCTGTGTACAAATAAATTTCTAGTAGCATATAACGTTGCAAAAATATGGGGTGGGTTAAACTCATATTTATCCATTTCAAATAATTCAATCGTTTCTTGAATAAAACCTTTTAAGGTCTTTGCTCGATTACTTAGATGATTATGTAAAAAATTTAAGTAACTAATCATATCCGCTTTAAACCCTTTTAACTGACTAATATGGGCTTGAATCTGATTATTGTAGATACTTAAAATAGGATCAATATTTAGTTGTTGTAAAGTTTCATTGTTCAAAAAATTAACTGGTGAAGTTCGCTCATTTTTATGCCAGCCTTTTAGCTCACAATATTTTTTCATGCTTTCGTAGGCAAACCATGATTCATTACATTTCATCAATTCCGTATAGGTAGCGGCAGTATCTTTACTTTTAACCAATGAGTAATCCGTATCAAAATCAATTTTTAGTCCAATGACCAATAACAATCGAATTCTGAATAATCGCAGTTTTCTAGGAATAATATCATCAAAATTAGCTCCATTCTTTTGAGTGTATTTGTAAAGAGTATCATAATTTATTTCTAATTCACGAAACTCTGTTTCAAATATTTGTTGTGTTGTCTTAGAATTTAGAACCATTATTTTATATTTTTATAACTCAAAAGTACGGTGTTCCATTAATATTTATAGCCCATTTTCAGTCATTTTATCTTTCTTATAGTCAATACCAAATATGAAAAACCTATTCACCACTAGCTTATTATGCCTTACATTGACCTTACTTGCACAACGGCAAGAAATTCCTTTTAATACCAATTGGAATTTTGAAATGGAAATGTTAAGCGGTTTAGTTGAAAAGCAAACCATTGACCTACCGCATACTTGGAATATACAAGATGTTCAGCAGGGTATCACACAACATAGAGGAGTTGGCACTTACACCAAAATTTTTGATGCTCCCCTTGAATGGCAAAGTAAGCGGATTTTTATTCATTTTGAAGCCGCAAATATTATAACTACTGTTCAGTTAAATGGAAAAAAAATAGGGTAACATAAAGGTGGATATGCTGCATTTTCTTTTGAACTAACGGAGGCTTTACGGTTTGGCGAAACCAATCAACTCGTTGTTACAGTGAGTAATGAAATGGATATGGATGTCGTCCCTTTAGTTGGTGATTTTAATAATTATGGTGGGATTTACCGTCCCGTTCGTTTGATGATTACAAATCGGACTTTATGTATTTCACCGTTGGATTATGCTTCTTCTGGAGTTTATATTAAACAATCTGATGTATCGGAGGAATCTGCTACCCTAGAAATTACAACGCAATATCTATCAAAAGATAAAGCCCTAGTCAATTATACCACAACCATCTTAGATGCTGAGGGTAAAGCAATCTTAACTCAATCTACGCAAGAGGCGATTTCGATGAATAAAAATGATGCATTTAAACATCAATACACATTAGAAAAGCCACATTTATGGAATGGTAAAAAAGATCCTTATCTCTACCAAGTACGAGTTGAATTATTTAAAAATGGAAAATTATTAGATAGCAAAATAGAGAATTTTGGTGTTCGATACTTTAAAATTGATGTAGATAAAGGGTTTTTCTTAAATGGAAAATCTTTACCCTTGCGAGGAGTATCTCGGCATCATGATAAACAGGACAAAGGAGCAGCATTATCAGATGCTGATCATGAAGAGGATATGAATTTGATGCTTGAAATGGGAATCAATACTTTGCGATTAGCACATTATCAACACGCAGAAAAAGTATATGACTTAGCCGACTCAGCAGGGTTGGTCGTTTGGGCAGAAATTCCCTTTATTGGCTTACCAGAAATTGCGACAACTTTTACCAATGGCTATGAAAAAACGCCAGCTTTCCATGATAATGTGAAACAGCAATTGATAGAGTTGATTCGACAAAATTATAATCATCCGTCCATAGTGATGTGGAGTTTATACAATGAATTACAAAATCCAGCGGAAGCTTCTCCTGTAGAATTTTTAAAAGAATTGAATACAATAGCAAAGTCAGAAGATCCAAGTCGATTAACCGTAGCCGCAGGGTTATTAAAGCCTGATGAACACCCCGATATGCAAACGATTACAGATGTATTTGCTTACAATCGGTATTATGGTGATCCACAAGATATGGCTACTTTCTTGGATGAAACACATCAGCTTTTTCCAAATCAAGCCATTGGAATTAGCGAATATGGAGCTGGAGGAAGTATTTATCACCATACGGAAAAGTTAGAAAGACCAAATCCTGTTGGTGCCCCACATCCTGAAGAATGGCAGTCTTATTACCATGAAGAACATTTAAAAATCTTAGATGCTAGACCGTATGTATGGGGCAGTTTTGTATGGAATATGTTCGATTTTAGTTCGCATCGAAGACGAGAAGGCGATCAATATGGACGTAATGATAAAGGCTTAATTACATTTGACCGAAAAACGAAAAAGGATGCATTTTACTTTTACAAGGCAAATTGGTCAAATGAACCTGTTCTACATTTAACCTCAAAGCGATTTACATTTCGCCAACAACAAGAAATTACGATTAAAGCCTATACAAATTTAGGTGATGTAATATTATCTGTAAATAGTACGAAATATCCAACGGAAAATCCTGAAAACGGTATTATAACATGGGAAAATGTAAAATTGAAAGAAGGGGCAAATGGTGTATTTATACAAGCCAAACAAGGAAATTCAACTTATATAGATGAAGTCACTTGGATGTATGAACCGCCTTATAAGGGGAATAATTTAGTGATTAAAATTTTTGACTGGTTACCCAATGCGTGGTATTGCATTGGTGAGGGAATCTTATTATCTTTTTTACTATGGTGGCGAGGAATTCGTAATAATAGTCATCAATGGCAAAGAATCTTATCTTGGGTCATTTTGAGTATAGTCGTATTAATCACTTTAGGCATGATAGGCATTTGGTTTTATCTTTCTCATGCTTTGGGAGGATAATGGTAGGCTCAGCCATTCTTCACTCAAAAAAATGAACATTTTAGTTAATTAACAATTCAACCATTTATAATTACTCAATAGATATTTTTACTACCTTACACAAAAATCAGAGTATGAATGATATACTACAACTAGATGCAATTGGACAAGCTCAACTCATCCAACAAGGAAAAATTAGTCCAACGGAGTTAGTTCAAACGACCATTGATGCAATAGAAAATTTAAATCCCAAGTTGAATGCTGTCATTACACCTATGTATGAAGAAGCCCTTGAAAAAGCAAGTGGACAATTAGAAGATGCTCCATTTAAAGGAGTGCCGATTTTAATAAAAGATGGCGTGGCAAGTGTGAAAGGTGTCCGAATGACGAGTGGCTCAAAAATGTATAAAAACTTTAAAGCAAAAGAAGATAGTACCTTAGTTCAGCGATTGAGAAAAGCGGGTTTTATTATAGTCGGTAAGACGAATCTACCAGAATTTGGTTTACTACCTGTGACCGAACCAGAATTTTTAGGGGCTTGTCGCAATCCATGGAATACGGATTTAACACCAGGGGGATCAAGTGGCGGTTCTGCTTCAGCAGTAGCCGCTAGAATGGTTGCCGTTGCACATGGTAATGACGGTGGTGGTTCTATTCGGATTCCGGCATCTTGTTGTGGATTATTTGGGCTAAAACCCACAAGGGGAAGAAATCCTCTAGGGCCAAGTTTTAGTGAATTAGTAACAGGTTTAGTTGCAGAACATGTTTTGACTCGCTCTGTGCGAGATTCTGCTGCTATTTTGGATTTGACCGCAGGCGATGAATTTGGTGCATTTTATGCTGGGCCACCTAAAGCCACCTCTTATTTAGAAGCATTAAAACAACCTGTTCGTAAACTAAAAATTGGGTATTGTCTTACTTCTCCCATGGGGAGACCTGTTGAAGAGGCTTGTGTAAAAGCAACAGAAAAAACAATACAAATATGTCGAGATTTAGGGCATGAGGTAATCGAAAAACCTTTAAACATCCCCTATGGTGGTGAACATCTAAATCAGTTATTTTCTGTGACTTGGGCCGTTGGTGCAACTACATCCTTAGCGGCACTAGAACGGATGACAGGTAAACCTGCATCTCCTGATTTGGTAGAACCTTTAACGTATGCACTCTACCAAATGGGAAAAAAAGTTACGGGACCTCAATATGAATTGACTCGTATGGGATTACACCGATTGGCAAGAGCAATCATGACTGATTTAAGTTCGGTCGATGTTTGGATTAGTCCAACCCTAGGGCAAGTTCCTGTACCTATTGGTACGATGGCTCAAAATCCGGATAATCCTATGCAGCCTATGGTAGCAGCAGGTAAATTTTCACCAATGACCGCTTTATTTAATATTTCTGGACAACCTGCTACTTCTGTTCCGATGTATTGGACAAAAGATAATGTTCCTGTAGGAGTACAAATTGTTGGACAATATGGTGATGAAACGACTTTATTTCAATTATCGGCTCAATTAGAGGAAGCTGTTAATTGGCAACAGTATAAACCACAGGTTTGTGTTTAGTTATTAAGATGATAGACTGATTTTCTGCAAAAAAGCAGTTTTAATATTCTTTATAATTATAGGAGTTGTTTAAAAACGCTTAGCAACTCATTGATAGTCATATCGACAGCTATTAGTTTGACTATCAAGGAGTTACTAGTTATTTTGTCACGAATTATTAAACAACTTCTCTAAAAAAGAAATGTTAGATGAACTAATAACGTTAAGAAAAAACTGGATAATTTGAAAAATCATCCCAAAAGGTATCGTTTGGAATATGCTCGAATGACGAATTTAAGCCACCTTAACACAGGCAGTATCTTTAAACGGAACACATCTTACGAGGCAGCAACAAAAACAGAAGCCATCGAACCCCCAGCGACTACCGAGCAATTGGATTTACAGGGCTTACAGTCTGTTATTTCGCAATATCAATATGATGGTAAAGCACCATTAAGTGCGGATATTACGCCTTTACTCCAGGCATCTTTGAAGCTACTGGCTAGGCGTCGGAAGGTGAAGAAAGTGATTGCGGCTATTGAGGAGCTGGTCGAGCGGTTTGAGGGGTTTGGGTAGGGGGATGTAATTAAAACTTAAAATCAAAATCAGGATTCTGTTTTGGTATTAATCGAATATATTTTGCACTTGAGATAGGATCTTTTCTTTTTTCAATTTTTTCATCGTACAATGATAATATACACTCAATATCGTAACTATACTTTTCTTTCCAATCTAATGATAAACAAGTATTAGATAACTTAAAATACTTTTTCATCGTTTCAATATTTTTTTGCTGATTTGTATTATTTAGTAGAGCACTAAACTGAGCCAGTTCAACTTTGGTAGCATCATCTTCACAGGGTAAAGATATATATTTTAGATTAGCATCAATAAGTTTTGCGTTTTGAAAACTTACGCCTCTTAGTCTTGCTCTTTCTAAATTTGCATATTTTAACCAAGCATTATGAAAACTGGCTTCTTGCAAATGGGTGTCACTCATATTTACAAAATCAAGAGTTGTATTATTGAAATTTGCCTTTCTTAAGTCTGATGTCTCTAAATTTGTTCCATATAAATTTGAATTTTGAAAATCAGCATCTTTCAGTTTTGTATATACTAAACTTGAGAATGCTAAGTTTGCATGACTGAAATCCACTTTATCTAATTCAGCATTATTAAGGTTTGCATATTTTAACTTTATATACCTCAAATAACTTTCATTTAAAACGACTTTCTCTAAATCAGCATAGGAAAAATCAGCTTTCTTCCAAATTTTATTATAAGTATTCGTATCTAACTTGCTCTCAACAAGATTAACTAATAATTGTCCTCTTTCGGGACTTAATTCTTTTGGGATCAATTTATCTCTTTTCATGTAATGGTAAGGCTTCAATCGTTGACTCAATGAAACTATCCTTCCAATTAATTGTGGGGATAAATTACGAATATTATCGTTTCCATAATCTTCTCTTAACTCTCTATCCACAGCGTCCATTATATTAGAGAATAAGAAGACTAAAGAACTTCTACGTTCTGCTTCTTGCAAATACGTCTGTTGATCTAATCGTCTATTTTGATTTTCAAATAATTTATTTTGATAGCCAAGCCTATCATTTTGGAGTGTTATCAAATAATTCTGCGTATCAATTCTAATATTTTGGCTAGAGAGTAGGGTGTTTTGTTCTCCAGCTAAATCATTTTGAATATCAATTCTTTTATTCTGACTGAAGAGTAATTCATTTTGATATCCGATACTTTTGTTTTGCCAACTAAATAATTCATTTTGAAAATCAAGACTTCTATTTTGATTATACATTAATACATTCTGGGTGTCAATTCTGCTGTTCTGATGAATGACTAGATCGTTTTGATTTTTCATCAGATTATTTTGTGAATCAATTCTTTGGTTTTGCCCTTTTAAGAGTTCATTTTGATTTATCAATAATTGATTCTGATTGTTTAATAGACTGGTTTGGGCTATCAGAATTAGAATTGGTATTAAGGCGATTAATAAACCAAACACTCCAATTCGAGTCAACCGATAAAACACCTCTGCCCCTACATCAATCCAATCATCTGAAGTGGGGAGTTTACCGCTTAGGGTTTTATTTTTTATATTGCGTAAGGATTGTGTTAAGCGACTCCCTAGTACCATACTTGTCCCTCGCTTACCAAAACGCCACCATCGGGCATTAGCTTTCTGCGTCGCTATCTTTTGAGCCTCTAGCTGCTTTTTAAGTTGCTCGTTTTCGGCTTTGAGTTGGTTGTATTGTTCGGTGGTTGGTTGGTTCATTGGTACTGAGGATTAATTGTTAAGTGTATCTGGATATATTATTAAATCATCAAATGCATGAATAGGCATATTCGAATAATGTTCAAACTTTGGATTAGGCAAAAAGAATTTTTTATATGCTATGTGGCTTTTACTGTTTCCTAATTTAGTGTAAAATACCATACCTATATTTATAATATTATTCTTTCCTTTTCGCTTAAAGATATTTTCTATACTACGAACTCTAATTTTAAATGGAATTTCATCAGTATCATTCTTCGTTTTTTCTAGTAAAATATTTATTTGAACTGTATGAGTTTTATTTGAATTGATTGATTTTAATGCATATCCTTTTTTTGATGTTTTTATAACCCCCTTTATATAACATTTTACACTTCTACTAACTTCTATCTCGGCATTAACTATTCGAAAAGATACCTTATCTTCCTTTATAGATTTAGAATTCTCATTTGGTTGATTAGGTTCTTTTATTGTAGGCTTCTTCTTAACCTTAGTATCCTTCGCTTGTGATTTATCTTTTGTTGAATTATCAATAGTTTTAACCTCGTTTTTCTTTGAATTATCATCGGAAGTGCTATTGACTAATCGAATAGGTATCTTACCACCCAATTTGTTATTATCAATGAGTTCGGCTTTATAGTTATTTGAACCAATATTTATTTGATTGTTTTTATTGACATATTTTTTAGGTATTATCAAAAAACCATCTTTATTTGTACGAATCTGCAATGTTTTATTTGTGTTTGACTCTTTGATAGTCATTAATTCTTTATAGATAGGTTTTTGCTGTTCGTCAATTAATCGAAGAGTGGTGTAATTTTCTATTAAATGACTTAATTCGACATATATGGTAGAATTAAGTGCAACAGTCTTATATACAAAAGTATCTACACCATATACAGAATCAGTTTTAAATTTAATATTTACCTTCTTAGAAGAAGTTTTAATACTATCAATAATAGCTACCCCATCATTGGTATTTACTTG
>CAYLSF010000014.1:0-275 GCA_964385675.1 uncultured Saprospiraceae bacterium | reverse complement strand
TAAACCTTCTAAGAAAATAGTATCTTGATTAACATCTAAAGCATAAGGCTGTATCCGTATGTTTTTTAAATCTGAATTCTGTTGATATTGATTAATTAACCAATAGCTTGATATAAGAAATAAGAAGGCGGCTGCAACTTTAAATATATTAGATTGAAATAGGGAAACTATTTTATATTGGGGTTTTAATATTTTAATATATTCAACCTTATCTACATATATGAGTTGTTGGAGTTTGTACTCTGCGGAACGTTTGCTACCATACTTCTTTATTA
>CAYLSF010000013.1:0-22994 GCA_964385675.1 uncultured Saprospiraceae bacterium | reverse complement strand
CCAAACTCTCTTTATTTTTAGATCATTCAATAAAATAATTCGCCATATAAACTAGTGAAGAACCCTTTCGTTCTAAATAGGCAGGTAACAAGGCAAGGACACAGGTATCCGTAATTTTGTTATAGAATTGGTGATAACCTTTCACGGTGAGCTTTTCATACCAAGCTAAATCCTTTACAGGGTGTTTACTGATTTGTGAACCTGTAGTGCCGCTACTTGTAAAGTGTAATTGAGGTTGCCATTCACCTGTTTGTACTGTATAGTTTTTGAAGAGACTGATGGGTAAAAAGGGAATTTCTTCAGTTGTAGAAATGGTATGCGGTAAGCGGTTGGAAAGCTCTAAAAAGTGTCGATAGACTTTATTATATTGGGCTTGATAACGAAAAAGCTGCAAAGCTAATTCATCAAAATGCTCTTGATTTTGTAAAGCTGTAACGGCTTCTTTTAATTTTAAGCGTTCTTCAAGCATCTTTTCTGTAATTTTAGAGACTCTAGTTGAATGTCGTCAAAAGTGTGCAAATTTACAATATTCTAATTTTAGACTAGATAAAGCAACAGATTTGACCTAAAAACAGTTTTGTTATAAATGAAGAATAATTGGCTAAAAAACTTTAAAACTATGAAGAATTTATTTTGGATAATAAGTGCTTTTGTATTGATTATTTCTAGTTGTGCAGATCCACCCGAATATCCTGATGAACCTGTCATTAACTTTATCAGTTTATCTAAAAATGAATTAGTTGGGCAGACCGTACCCGCTATTGCAGGTCGAGATTTAGATTCTTTGGTTGTTACTTTTGGTTTTACGGATGGTGACGGAGACATAGGGGTGTTAGATACCAATAATGTGTTTTTAGCGGATTCTCGTTTGACGAATAATGCTGGAGAAAGTTTTCAAATTAGCCCTATTCCGCAGCAAGGTGTAGGAAATGGAATTTCGGGAGAAATAGAAGTTTTGATACCCAATATTTCTTGTCGCCCAAATGTTGCCTCAAGAGATACTTTACATTATAGAATACAAATCGTTGATGCCTCTGGCAAACAGAGTAACATTATTAACACACCCGATATTATTTTGATATGTGATTAGATTAATGCTCTATATGGTCTATCATATTTAAAAAATGGGGGAGGTTTCATAAAATCTCCCCCATTTTTTATTTGGATATAAATAACACATAAGGTTTGTCTAATTTTGGGAATTTTGTTTCAATTTAGGTTTTAATCTGCCAATTTTGTTTGGTGATTTTGGTGTTTTTAAATATATCAAGCATGAGAAGAAGGATTTAAAATGATTAAATTTTATGAAATAGATAGATTTTAAATTTCTAAAGAACTGTGACATGAAAATAATCAGCTAAAAATCAATAGAATAGAGGTAACTGGAACAATTTTAGTAAAAACTATTTTAACTAGTAATGATTCAAGTCATTCAAATATTATCTTCAATTAAAAATTGGCTAATGTGACTAGTCCGAAATGACTGACCATTTTAATGCTCTAAAGCTTTGTATTTAAGTGTTTAAAACTATCATTTATTTAAGATTTTGACCACTAGGTGTTGACTTTATCATTAAAATTGATATTATTTGTTGTTGTTAGTTAATTTAGCCAAACAATGCGTTTTACTTTAAGAAAAATAGACTATTTTTATAGTAGATTGAATAATCGCTGTTGAATTAATATTTAAATTTGAAATAGTGTCACATTTTCTAATTAGGTTAAGCCAAATTTTTATATAGAAATGTGTACCATAGGTTTATAAAATTGAGGAGCAAAATAAACAATCTCATACGCTAGTTTCAGATAGGTTTTAAAGGAAAGTAGTTTAAATCAAGAATCAAATCAAGAAGTTCAAATCAAAAATTATGTTAAAACAATTCAACCCTAATTTCACGAAGTACAAATTCCGAGAACTAAAGGTCTATTCTTCTACAGAATGGCTGGCAGATAATCGGAAAAAATATCGTCAGGTATTTGACCGATACGAGTGTAAATATATCTATGCTGAATTATCTTTTTATAATAAACTATTCGACATAGAAGATTGGGAAGTAGAAATTGAGTTGAAATGTTTCTCACTCAAAAAAGGGCGTAAAGAATTGTGTTCTTTACCCTTCAAAAGGAAAGTAAGTAAATACGATAATATTGTCTATATCCGAGAAGGCTGGGGGAATAAAAAACTAGGGTCTTTTTGGAAGAAAGGAGCATTTTATTGGGAAGCGTGGATAGAAGGGCATAAAGTAGCTACCAAATACTTTTATGTAGAAGATGTCGGAAAAGATGAAGGAGAAGGTATTGAGCGTTATTTGAACGTGAAGTCATTGAAACTGTATGAAGGTTCGTATGACGATGTACCTCAAAACGATAGAGTATATTACAAGACATTTTCAAGCGAGGAAACCCGCTATGTGTATGTGGAAATCATGCTTGAAAATCACAATAAAGGTAGAAGTTGGCAATGTGAACTCTTTACCAAGTTTTATAATAATGCACGAGAGATAAAAGGTCAAGTTGTTCGACTACACCGAGTGGAGAAGGATGACGAAATGATAAAGATAACAGCAGGTTGGGGATCGAATGTTAAAGGATGCTGGAGACGCGATCAATATACGGCTGAAATTATCTTTATGGATAAATTACTGGCAGTGATTCCTTTTGATGTTAAATCAGAGTTTGAAGAAGGGATTTCAGGCGTGATTTTACCAAATCGACAAGCACCTGTTGTACTATCAAATGAAGTAGATACAGGAGAATCCTTTGAGGATGTGATGTTAGAATTAGATAACTTGGTGGGTTTATCAGCTATTAAACTAAAAGTAAGAGAACACGCTCAATACATTCAATTCTTACAACTGCGTAAAGAAAAAGGGTTTGCAGAGAAGGAAAAAATCAATGTACATTCTGTGTTTATCGGTAATCCTGGAACAGGAAAAACAACCGTAGCCCAAATGATGGGACGCTTGTACAAGAAAATGGGATTATTAACTAAAGGACACGTTCATGAGGTAGATAGAGTGGATTTAATCGGGGAATACATTGGTCAAACTGCTCCGAAAGTGAAAGAAGCCATCGAAAAGGCTAGGGGAGGGGTGTTATTCATTGATGAGGCGTACGCTTTGGCTCGTACTAATGATGATAGTAAAGATTTTGGTCGAGAAGTAATTGAGATATTAGTCAAAGAAATGTCGAATGGAGAAGGAGATATGGCGGTAATCGTAGCGGGTTATCCAAAAGAAATGAAGCATTTCTTGGATTCTAATCCAGGTTTAAAGTCTCGTTTCAAGCTTTACTTTGAATTTGAAGATTATTTACCACAAGAATTGGCTTTAATTGGTCAATATGCTTGTGATATGAAAAATGTTCAGTTTACAGACGACTCTCAAGAAAAAATTGAAGAGTTGATTACTGAAGCATTTAGAAATAGAGATAGAACTTTTGGTAATGCTCGTTTTGTATTTGACCTAATTGAGAAGGCAAAAATCAATTTAGGATTACGAGTAATGTCTAAAGAAAATCCTCGTGCATTATCTACTGAGGAAATGTCTTTGATTCAATTGGAAGATGTCGCAAGATTACAAGTTGTACCTTCTAAGCCATTGCCAAAAATTCCTGTAGATGATAAGCTGCTTAAAGAAGCATTGGCAGAATTGGAGAGCCTAATTGGTATGCAAAATATCAAAGACCAAATCAACGAATTGGTTCAATTGGTACGCTTTTATCGCTCTACATCTAAAGATGTCTTAAATAAGTTTTTCTTACATACGGTGTTTATTGGAAACCCTGGAACGGGTAAAACAACGGTTGCTCGTATCTTGACTAAGATTTACAAGGCACTCGGTATGTTAGAGAGAGGACACATGGTGGAAACGGATCGTCAAGGACTTGTAGCAGGTTTTATTGGTCAAACGGCTATTAAAACCGCAGAGCGGATTGATGAAGCTATGGGCGGTGTCTTATTTATAGATGAAGCTTATGCATTGAGCAGAAATGGTGGTGCAAATGGTGATTATGGAAGCGAAGCGATTCAGACGTTATTAAAAAGAATGGAAGATCAACGTGGGCAGTTCTTTGTATTCGTAGCGGGCTATCCTGAAAATATGGATAACTTCTTGAAAACGAATCCTGGCTTGCGTTCTCGCTTTGATAAGGTCTTGAAATTTGAAGATTATGCTCCTGTAGAATTATATAATATTGCTTCTAAAATGTTTAAGGAAGAAGGGATTACGCCTGCACCTGAAGCAGAAGAACACTTGAAGAAGTACTTAGCCTTCCAACATAAGTTCCGTGATAAGTATTTTGGTAATGCTCGTATGGTACGTAATGTCGTGACAGAAGCGATTAAAAATCAAAACTTACGCTTAGCCGCAAAAGGAACAGAGCAGAATTTATCTGAAATGATTAACGTGTTATTGATTGAGGATGTGGAGTGCTTCAAATTGGATAAAGGTGCAGATGCTATATTTACGAAGAAGACTATGGGCTTCAAGCCTAAGACTATGGGAATGTAGTTCTTTTTTGTAGGAAATTAATTATTTGTTTATTTTATATCAAAAATCCTGTATTACGATTGTAGTACAGGATTTTTATTTTAAAAAGTTGAAACTTCTACTATCTTTTGAGATAGTAAGAGTATTTTGAGTTTTCAACACTTAAAAAATAACTCAACGATTTTGATAACTTTGGATAGAATGATTGGGAGGTTTACCGTAATCTTCATCTTTTTTGCAAAATCTATGTTAATGATATAAGAGGAATGTTGATAGGGCTAAAATGGTAATATTTACAATATAGTTAGTTATTTTTGTTCTTGATATTACAAGAGCGTTTAATTTATGCTTTTAAAAGTTAACAACATATAGATGAATCCAACAAAGGAGAAGATAGTAGCGATTCTTAAAAATATAATTGACCCTAAGACAGGGCAAAACATAGTAGCTGTGAATCGAGTCCACGATATTCGAATTGAGCGAAATGTTGTGCAGTTTGCTTTAGCTATACCTAATTTAACAGAGACGGAGAAGCAATCTTTGAATTTTGAATGTATGGGTAAAATCATGGAGGTGTATCCACAAGCAATGGTACACGTACACATGGTGAACCCTAATCAAAACAACCCAAAAGCTGGAGGCGGCACTTTACCACAAGTTCGTAATATTATTGCAGTTGCATCAGGTAAAGGGGGCGTTGGAAAATCTACAGTATCGGTTAATTTAGCGTTAGGCTTGAAAGCATTAGGAGCAAAAGTGGGTATTATTGATGCTGACTTATACGGGCCTTCTATTCCAACCATGTTTGGCTTACAAGGTCAACGACCTAAAGTGACCAATGTGCATGGAAGGAATAAGATTATTCCACTTGAAGCTCACGGAATGCCAATTATGTCTATTGGCTTTATAGTAGAACCAGAACAAGCTGTTGTGTTGAGAGGTCCTCGTTTGGCAGCTATTGTTAAGCAATTTATCAATGATTGCTTGTGGCCAGAGTTAGATTATTTAGTAATAGACTTACCACCCGGTACAGGAGATATTCAATTGACCTTGGTACAAACCGTTCCGATTACAGGGGCAGTAATGGTCACGACACCTCAAGAAGTCGCTTTAGCGGATGCAATTAAGGCTATGAATATGTTTTTATTGCAAAATGTGAACGTTCCGATTCTTGGTGTGGTTGAAAATATGTCATGGTTTACGCCTGCTGAATTACCCAATAATAAATATCATATTTTTGGAAAAGGTGGTGGTAAAAAATTGGCTAAATTGAGTGAATCGATGCTACTAGGGCAAATTCCAATTGTGCAAAGTATTCGGGAAGCAGGAGACAAAGGGGTTCCTGCTATTTTGCAAGATGAAGCGATTACCAAAGAAGCATTTATGACAGTGGCTAAAAATACATTACGTCAAGTCATGATTAGAAACGAATACTTAGAACCGACTCGAATTGTGAAGATGAAAAACTAGAACTGGATTAAAATGGAAAATTGAACTTTCAATTAAGCATTGATTGTTTTCATAAATATATTTTTTATATATTGTGTAATCGTCATTAATTCTTATATTAAATAATAGAATATGTCAGAAATAACTAAAAATCAGTTACATATAAGAGTAGAGGAAGCCTTGAATACGATTCGTCCGCATCTAGCTGTAGATGGTGGTAATGTAGAGGTTGTGGAAGTTACGGATGATTTTAAGGTGAAAATCAAATGGTTGGGGGCATGTGAAGCGTGTAATATGAGTGCAATGACCATGAAAGCTGGAATTGAGCATACCATCAAAGCTCATGTACCTGAAATCGTGGGTATTGAAGCGGTAAACGGTGTGATGGCTTAGCTTTTATATTTTGACTAAGAGGGTAGAAGAGGTTCTTTTCTTCTACCCTTTGTTTTGATGTATTTATCCCAATTAAATTTTTTAGAAACATTATAACCAATAAACCAATGATAGTAAGACTCTTATCCTTAGCTGTAATTTTATGTATTGTAAGTTGCACGACCGTCAGACAATTAGACAAACCTTACGATCAAGCAAAAACCCAAAAAACTTATATGCTTGGGACAGGGGATGCTGCTAAACCTCAACCCTGGGAAATAACGAATCAATTAACTGCCATCAAAGAAGATAACGCTGATTTAGTCTGGAAAACGATTAATGGAGAAAAATACATTTTGGTTTCTTCTTGGAAGGGAAAGGACCAAATGAAATATTATAAGAATGATTCTATTACAGGATTTTACAATACGAGTAAGTATTCAATTTGGGTAACGACTGCCCCTACACTTCAAAACTTATGTAGAGATAAAAAATTTGGACGGAAAGAAGGACTCAATCTTCGCTTAAAGCAAATGTTAGGTTTACCACCTAATGCTAAAAAGGCTTATTTCATAGAGTTTTGGGTTAAGCCTGCTGATTTATTTCGCCCTTGCCCTGATGCGGAAATTGATGATACGGGTTGTGGATTAGAATTCCCCTCTAACGCAACAGATACTCATAAAGCTTGGATTAATGATAATCGCCTAGGTTCTTATTATAACGGAACTTGGGATAGTGATTATCCTTGGACGCAGTTGGGATATACCTATGATTGGAATGAGAAAAATAAAATGCATGTGGGTATGAGTGAATTTGTAATTGATACAAGTTCTAATGTAGTCGTTAACGCTTTTTATACAACGGAAGAATATTGTAAAATTATGGAGTAAGAATATTTGAAACCACATAGGATATCATAGAAGAACCACATAGTGTATATAAAAACTTGTCAAAATCTATTGTGTCCTATGTGGTGAAGAAAAGAAATATTTACTGCCCCAACCAAACCTTAAATGCCCCAACTTTTTCTCGACTCACTAATATTAATTCATCTTTTGGCATTTGTTCTAATTGAACCTTTAAACGACTATTGGAGTAGGCGACGACATCTTTAATGGCTTCAATAGAAGCAAAATATTTACGATTCAGTCTAAAAAATAAACGAGGTTCAATGATGTCTTTTAATTGTTCTAGTGTATAATCTAATGCATATTTTTTACCTAATCTAGTTTTTAACCAAGTCGTTTTATGCTCAGAAAAGAAGAACGCAATATCCTCCACTTTTACGGTGTATAAATGATGTCCTCGTTTCACGACAAATCTAGATTTATACTGCTGTCGCTGTTGAATCATTTGCATAGCTTGTTGCAATAAGACTAAATCTGGCGTGTTTGTTTTTTGAGTTTCATATTGCTTTTTATATTGGTCAATGGCATTATGTAATTCTTTCGGATCGATTGGTTTGAGTAGATAATCTATACTATTGACTTTAAATGCTTTGAGGGCATATTCGTCATAAGCCGTTGTGAAAATAATTGGTGTGGTAACTTCTACTTGCTCAAAAATCTCAAAACTTAATCCATCTGCTAACTGAATATCTAAAAAAATTAAATCAATAGTGGGTTTAGTTTGTAGGAAATCAACAGCATCTTGTACTGTATCAATCCATTCAACAATTTGAATAGAAGTATCATATTGTTGAATCAACATTTTTAGTCGTTCTGCTGCAAGAGTTTCATCTTCTATGATAAGGACGTTCATTATGCTAATTTTGAACCTGTCTGCTGACAAACAGATGAATAATTTTGAATTTTGAATTGAGGGAATTAGTTTTCTACCTAATACCTAATACCTAATACCTAATACCTAATACCTAATACCTATTAATCATACTCCAATAAAGGTACTTTAACTGTAAAGTCAGTATCTGTTTTTTGAATATCAATGGTCTTATTGGAAATATATTGATAACGAGCTTGAATATTGGTTAAGCCAATTCCAGAGGATTCTCCTACATTTTTTTTGACTTGTAGGTTATTGCTAACCGTAATAATCTCGTCTTTTAAATAAATATCAATAGTTAAAGGTTGACGCCTTGAAATGATATTATGTTTTACGGCATTCTCTACCAACATTTGTAGGGCTAATGGGATAATTAAATAGTTTGCTGTTTTCGGAATATCAAGATTGACTTTTAGGCTTTCCCCAAATCGAATATGAATCAAAAAAATGTAGGCTTCTAAGGCTTCTAACTCCACGGAAAGTGGAACAACTTCTTTATCCTTTGTATCTAAAACATGACGATAGACAATGGATAATTGCTTGATAAATTTTGCCGCTAAATCTTGGTCTTTATAGACTAAAGTAGAGAGTGCATTTAAGCTATTAAATAAAAAATGAGGATTGACTTGATTCTTTAAAGTCTCATATTGAGAAGCTAAATGTGCTCTTTTTAAGTTTTCGTTTTCTACAAATGCCGTTCTCCATTCTTTGAAAAAACCAACACCATGTGCGGCTAGTGTGAAAATAAGCGTGATAACTATTGGGATTAGAAAACTTCGCCAAGTTGTATTGCGTAATTCATCGGCAACGGAAACATTTTCATAGAAAAAGTAAATTAAAATAACATTAACCGCAATGAATAGTCCAATTGTAACAAGCAAGGTGAGTGAAACGCCCCAAAAGGTTCGTTTTAAAGGTGCGTCCATCCATTCCATTTTTTCATTTAAATAATCCGTTAATACGACATTACCCATCCAAATACAAAAGGTCATAACGGCACTATGAGCGGAAATTTTAAAATAGAAATACCAATTTTTACCAAAACAACTCGGACAAAAGAATGCACCAAGCATCAATCCGATAACTACTGACCAACCTAAAACGATTGGTAAACTTCTAAAAGCAGGTTGTATGAATTTTGGTAAAGTTGACATTTTGGAAGTGTTGAAGTATTGAGGTGTTGAAATGCTAATTTTGACGTTAACACTTCAACACCTCAATACTTTAATACATCTATTTTTTAAATTTAGCAAGCATCTTAGTATTTTCTGCTCTTCCCCAACGAGGACTATAACGACTATCGGGCTTAAAGGTATCAAATTTTTCTTTGGCTTTCTGAAATAAATCTAAGGCTCTTTCTTTGCTTCCTCCAAATTGTTCAGGCGTATTGTAAGCACTCATCGCCAATAAGAAGTAAACTCGTGGATTATCAGGATTTAGCTCTTTAGCATGAACCAATTCGCTATGGGCAGAAGTGACCATCTGCATACCTCTTGCGAAATAATTAACAGCAATTCGAGCATAGTAAATATTGGCTTGTAAAACATATAATTCAGATTCTTTTGGTGCTAATTTAAAGGCTTTATCTAAGGCTGCTTGTGCTTCATCCAATTCTGCGTCAATCGTTGTTCCGTCTTTGGTTTGATTACTGCCATTGATTTTAGCAAGGGTGAAATAATATAATGGCATCCATTCTTCGTCAAATTTAGTAGTTATTGGTCGGAAAGCATCTGCCGCAGCTTGCCATTCCGTTAGAGTAGAGGCAGAATTAAAATGCGTCTGTAAGGCTTTACGCATTTGCTTTTTACACTTCCAGCTTTGTGCGTTAGTGAATGAAGTAGCTAAAACGATAAGAGCGAAAAGGATTGTGAACTGTTTCATGATTTTTTGAATTTAAGTCTTTTTAAAAATATCAACTTTTGTCTTGTTGATTAATTACACCCACAAGATGCAGCACTTTAAGGGGAGAAAAAATTGAAACGAACTGAACTGTCATATAGAATTACCGAACTGTAGAATTGAGGGAACGAAAGAGAATTTCGGATTTCAGATGTCGGAACGAATTTTACTAAAATCCAAAATATATAGAAGCATGATTAAACATTTTGATATTGAAAAATCAACTAAAACGTCATACTCGGTTTATTAAACTTCAAAAAGTTTGATAAACCTTCATCCTTCAGCGATAAGAAATATTAAATAATAAATCCATGAGAAGTAAAGTGTATGATATATTAGTAAATGAACTAAGTCAAAATTGATGAATACTAAGTTACTATTGACTATTGAATATCATTTTTCGACCTTTATATTTTGATAGTATTGATAACTGATAACACAAAACTATGCGAGCGATAATTATTGACGATGAGCAAAAGGCGATAAAGATGTTGGAAATTGAGCTACAACGCGCTTTTCCAACGATTCAAATTTTAGGCGGATTTTATCAACCTGAATTGGGAATAAATGCGATTAATACCCTTCAACCTGATTTACTATTTTTAGATATTGAAATGCCGAATTTATCGGGTTTTGATGTTTTGAAAAGATGTATCTATCAAAATATGCAAATCATATTTACAACGGCGTATTCCGAATATGCGTTACAAGCGATTAAAGCGAATGCTTTAGATTATTTATTGAAACCCATTGATACAGAGGAACTGATAGAAGCGGTAAAAAAAGCAGCTATGCGAATCAAAGAACAGCAATTTAGCCAAGTTCAATTATTATTAAATAAATTAGAGACACCTTCGGATACGACTATCAAAATTCCAAGTGGGGATCAAGTGTTGTTTTTTCAACCTAATGATATTATCTATTGCAAAGCAGAATCAAATTATACGACTATCGTTACTATTAATCAACGGATATTGGTATCTAAAACCTTAAAGTATATGTCCACTATGTTACCAACTTCAGATTTTTACAGGGTGCATCAATCCTATTTAGTCAATAAAAATCACATTAGGGCTTTTTCTAGAATAGATGGAGGGTATGTAACTCTATCGAATGGAGATATAGCCAGAGTTGCTAAAAATAAACGTCACCTAGTGATATGAGGTACTGTTTTATCCTTTTTTGGTGGATTGGAGTTGGTGCATTATACGGGCAATCGCTTACGCTGAAAGATTGCCGTAGTTATAATCAATATGATAAGTATGTTCGGGTGAAAAACCTGTATGAGGATAAAAAGGGTTTTATTTGGTTGTCAAGAGGAGATGGTTTGTATCGGTTTGATGGTAAAGTAATGGATTATATCAATCCGACTTTAGATCTTAGTAGTCCGAGCAGTTATCTATTGGGGAATGTCTTTCAGAGAGAAAATGGCGATTATTGGTTTATCAATGGAGCCTATGGTTTCACTATTTATCATGCGGCATCACATTCTTTTACGCAGGTTCGCAATTACTTTTTTAAGGATAAAAAATATAATTTAGATTTACGAAATATCATTTATGTAGCTTCCAAACAATGTTTTTTCCTATCAGGGGCAAATGGCGTATGGCAAGTGGATACTTTAGGCGTCGTTCAAAATCTTTTTAAACCGACAGATTATCACACTGATTTTTTTAGAAATCAACATAATCCCAATGAAACTAGAACACTCGTTTATGACAAGAAAAGAGATATTTTATGGTTTGGTACACATAGTGGGTTATATTCTGTTCGATTTCAAAATGACAATAAATTACTTCGTCACCCTACCCAATTTAAAATACCCGCTAGAATAAGTTCTAATACAGAAAGAGATTATTATTTGGTCAATGATATTAAACTTAAAGGTGACCAACTCATTACAGCAACATGGGCGGGGGCTTTGATGCGTTTTGATATTGATACTGAACAATGGACAATCCATACTTTTAAAAAAGATAAAGGAAAGTTATTGACGATTGGAAGTGAGAGTGTTTTAGCAATTGATGAGGATGAATGGATAATTATAAATGGAAGCGCTAGTGCTGGTAGTTGGATAACGGGAGCCGTTTCTTTAAATCAACCTTTAGCCGATGGAAAACCAATTGAGGCAGGTAGTGGTATTTTATTAGATCGGTTAGGATATTTATGGATGACACATCATCGGAAAGTGTGCCGATACCAGTTGAATACTAAACCGCTTCAAGCTAAAACAGCGAATATTTATGTGAATTCGATTCATTTAGATAGTGTTTTACAAGAATCTACCTTAGCTTTTTGGGATAACCAAACAATTAACCTTCCCTCATCTGCTAAAACGATTCAATTTACTTTTAGAGCGATTAATCCACTATCTTATAATGATATTCAATACGAATATCAATTGAAGGGATTTGATGATAATTGGATAACAAATGATACTTCAGAGACCGCAATTTATAGCGAACTCTCAGGTGGGACGTATCAATTTCAAGCCAGGTATTGGGATAGTTTATCAAACACCTATATTTATACAGGTGAGATTCAAGTTAAAGTTGAATATCAAGATAGAACTGTTTTTTACCTAATTTGTGCTTTAGTCGCCTCTATTATATTGAGTTTGATTGGATTCTTTGGTTACCGATATATCGCTGAAAATCGTAGAATTGCTGCGGTTAAACAGTACGAAGCTGAGCTTCGAGAAGTACAAGATGCCGCATTGCGTTCTCAAATGAATCCCCACTTTTTATTTAATAGTTTAAATTCTATACGATATTTTATAGTAACCAATGACAACATCAAAGCGGCTAATTATCTCACTAAATTTAGCCGATTAATTCGATTGATTCTTGAAAATTCAAGGCAAAAACTCGTGACGCTTTCTGAAGAATTAGAACTACTTCGATTATATATCAAAATGGAGCAAATTCGATTTGAAGATAAGTTTGAGTTTAAAATTCAATTATCAGAAGGGATTTCAACTCATGATATTTCGTTACCACCGATGTTGATTCAACCGTATATTGAAAATGCGATTTTGCATGGTATCAATCCTAAAGAAAGTAAGGGGCTGATTATCGTCGATATAAAACGGGAGAATAGGCAATTGGTTATAACCATACAAGATGATGGTATTGGTAGAAAAGTCTCTCAAACTCTAAAAGCAGCGTCCGTTTTTAAGAAAAAATCATTAGGAATGAATATCACCCAAACAAGATTGAATCTAATGACAAACCAATCCCAAAAAGCTAATATTGAGATTATAGATTTATATGACGACCAAAAAAATGCAGTAGGTACTAAAGTTATTTTAAGACTGCCTCTACTGAATACTAATCGAAACTTAGGTTAAACTAATCCTAGCTTTACGGATACTTACTTGCCCTTGAATGAATTTTAAAATATTACCTCTTTTGTAGTATCAAATTAATTTTCAAAACAATACTATGAAACTTCCACTATTTATTACCAGTTTTTTACTGATGACTTTGACCGTATTTGCTCAACAGAAATTAGAGCCATACCCAAAAGCAACTGCTGAATCACTCAAGGTTTTAAAACTAAAAAGTCCACTTAAAGTGCCTGTAGCAGAATTATTACCAAAAGGTAATATGTCTTCTACCATTAATGTCGCCCCATTTCAACAATTTAAATTATATACCTCCTCAAATCCAAACCAAAACCCACAGTTAAGCAAGTCTATTCATCGTCATTATACAAAGGAATTACAGGAACAAGGCTACCATCCTATTTTTCGATGTAAGGACAATTGCCGTTCGATTTTAAAGCAAATTTTACCTAAGCTTTTATCTAAATCAACTCAACACTACAAGTTATTTTTCAATACAAAACGATACAGTTATACCATTTCCCATAAAGGATCTAAGGTTATGCTGTGCATTACACTACATAACAATGCAAAAAAGATTACGACCTTGATTGGAAGCACGACTTTCAAATAATAAAACATATAGGTACAATAGGACTCATAGTATATTCTATGATTTCTATGTGCCTATGTGTTTAAAATATTCACTAATTACAATAAAAATTCTATGTACAAATCAATCACATTATTATTGGCTTTGTGTTTTCTATTTAGCACAATGGCAACTGCACAAGATGTAGCCGGTTCTAAAGACCATTCTGTTATCAACCGCTACCTGAATAGTACAATAAAGTTTTACTATCAAAAGGCGTATAATGAAGTAAAAATGGTTACGGCAGCGTCAAAAGGCGAACCCACCAAAACATTTAAAGCAAAAGGGAAGCACACTTCTATCTTATATGCAGGCCCCGAAGGACGGTCAATCATTGAGATTTTTAGAAATTACGAACAAGCTATTCGAGATGCAGAAGGTGAAATTTTATTTTCTTGTACAGGACAATATGCCCCTGAAGGTTGCGATGCCTACAAGAGTTATTTCAGCTTAAAGTTTTTTGACAATGTATATAGTAGTCGTCGTAATAGTACGGATCAATACCTTTACATGGAAGGTGGAAGCGAGAACCAAGCCTTTTTAACCGCTAAAATTGAACAGCCTACCGCTATTATTTATATCGAAATTGGAATCACAGGAAAATTTTTAGGGCATCCAACTTCTATACAAGTAGAGATTGTAGAAGAGAAAAAAATGGATACAGGTTTAATTACCGTTGATAAAATAGCGAATGCCATTCGACAAAAAGGAAAAATTGCCTTATATGGAATTTATTTTGATACAGGAAGTTCAACATTAAAATCAACTTCTAAAGCTACTTTATCCGCATTGACGACTTACTTAAAAGCAAATTCAAGCCTTAATTTTTATGTAGTAGGGCATACTGATGATACAGGAAATTTTGAGAATAACCAACAACTCTCTAAAGCTAGAGCGGAAGCCGTGAAAACGTATTTAATGCAACAAGGTATTGCAAGTAGTCGGTTAATCTCCGATGGTGCGGGCCCGCTTGCCCCTATCGCTACCAATGATACATCGGAAGGGCAACAATTGAATCGTAGAGTAGAATTAGTCAAACGAATCAAATAATAAAATGAATAACACGAAAATTTTTAAATCAGTTTTTACGACTGTACTTCTTCTTTTTATAATATATGGAGTACAAGCTCAAAATATCAAAGGTGGCGTTATCACTTTAGACTTTGAATGTACCAAAAGCGGCCCTTTTAAGTTGAAGCAAAGTAGCTATATTGGGTCTAGTGGCAAGTATATTTTTGAAGGCGAGGGGTATAAAGTAATATGGACAAGTCAAACTAAACGATGGGAAATTCGGAATCAGTCTTTGGGTACAATGTTTTACAATAGCAAGAATACAAAATTTCCTCCCGCAAAAGGTTGGGTATTTCGGAAAGGAAGCAATTCTTGTAAAAGGGTGACACAATTTACTCGTTCTTGGATTGAAAGTGAAAATGATGATAATGACGACAATGACGAAAAGGATAAAAAAGGTAAGAAGGATAAAAAGGATGATAAAAGAGCTGTAGAACTTTTACAATTCAGTAGTTCTGATAATATGAGAGGAATAAGCTATAATAGTCGTTACAAAAAGATAAGCTACATTGCTTATGATAAACGAAGTAATAAATCTAAACTCTATATCAGAGGATTTGATGGTAAGAAATTGGGTAAAGTGTCCTCTACTATGAATTTTAGCACAGGGGATAACATTCGAGGTTGGAGTTGGGATATGTCAGCGAAAATAGCCAGTTATTTAGCTTATGATAAAGGAAAACGGAAAATACTGTTATACTACCGTTCTTTTGATGGAAAGAAATTGGGAAAGGTCAAAAAGACGGTCATCATTAGTTCAAGTGATAATATGAGGGGATGGTATTGGAATTATAAAACGAAAAAAGCCATACATATCGTTGCCAATTCAAAAGGTTATACACATTTATATCAGCGTCAATTTAACGGCTCGACGTTTACTACACCAAAGACGATTCCTTTAAATAGACAGGATAGATATAGGGCTTGGACGTGGGATGAAAAGACTACAACTACTTTTTATTTAGTTTGTCAAAAACGCTCTAATTCTAGCAATGCTGTTATCACCAATTTGTATAGTAATGAATTTAAACTGAAGTAATTTATGAAAGCCACAGATTGACACAGATTATACGTATTATTTATCTGAGTAATCTGTTTCAATCTGTGGCTTTAACTTATGCAGGCTGATAGGTCACCTTGCAAGAATTACATTCCAATACATCATTTTTAGCTTTTCCTTTGATGCCTTCAAAATGTTCTACGGCATAGGCTTGTATCCAACCCTTTTTTTCGTTGACGTTATTTAAATCAATACTTTCCTTTTCAATTGCTTTCAGGAACTGTCCTTCATATTCTTGTCGTCCCCAACAATTCGGACAATATTCTTCTGGAGTCTCTACCTTTGGTGTGCCACCACTTAAATAATTTTTTACATTTTCAAATAAGCTCATAATTTTAAATTTTAATTGTTGTAGAATAGTATTTGTATCAATGTTAAAACATAGTTACCTATGGATTAGATGTAGGCAGTACGGTTTAAGTTGATTGTTGGTCTTTATTGAGACTTTTTACTATTTGGGGAGACTAATGATGAATTTGCTTCCTTGTCCTTTATCACTTTTTAGTTCGATATTTCCTTCTAGTTTATCTACACTTAATTTTACAATCGCCAAGCCGATTCCAGAACCCTCATAAACTCCTCTGCTGTGTAGGCGTTTGAACATTTCAAATATTTGTGCTTGAAATTGTTTATCAATCCCAACACCATTATCTGAAACAATAATTTGATGATGTGCTTGTTGTGCTTTGTATTCAATTTCTACAGTTGGATGGTCAGAATGATTATACTTTAATCCATTTTCGATTAAGTTTTTTAGGGCAGCAAATAATAGGGAATTACACGATTCGATAACTGGTAAATCATTTTTTAAAACTTGTCCTTTATATTTCTGAATACTTTCTTGAAGATTATCAATAACGGTATCTGTTAATTGATTCAAATCGACAGCTTCTTTTTCAATAGTGTCGTTTTTGGACATCGCCGTATAGCGTGTGAAATCTTCTATTAAGGTATAAAGTTGAGTGGTACTTCTTTTAATAGTGTCAAAATATTCTCCTAAGTTTTCTTTGAGATTTTGAGGTAGTTTTTTGAACGCCAAACTAGCATACCCTCCAATAATTCTAATCGGTTCTTTGATATCATGTGAAGCGATATAGTTAAATGTTCTTAATTCATAATTGGCTTGTTCCAATTCTTTATTGGCTTTTTGAAGTTCTGCTGTTCGTTCGTTTACCTTATTCTCTAATACCTCATTGAGTTGTTTCTTTTCTTGATTGGCTCTATAAGTAAATAGCCCCCATCCTATTGCAAAGATTAAAGCTAGAATTAGCCCTATGGCTGCAAAAGTTTGTATTCTAATTGTTTCTTGAGCATTTTCAGTTTTAGATTTTAGCAACTCATTTTCAGTATTTTTTTGTTCGACTTCATATTGAATTTTCAAATCATTGATTTGCTTATTTTTTTGAACATTATACAGACTATCGGCAAATACATGATAGAGTTTTTGAGTCTCAAATGCTAATTTATAGTTTTGCTTTGCTTCATAACTATTATAAAGATATTCATAACAATCCATGCGGAGCATCATATCTCCGTTTTCTCCAAGTATTTTTAAGGCTTCCTTGGCTATATTAATGGCATTATCATATTTTTTTTGCTGAAAAAAGTTAAGACTTAAAAGGGAGAGAGACAGCCCTTTTCCATGAATATTATCGGTTTCTGATGCTAGCTGATAACTTTCTTGTAATAAATCAGAAGCTCGTTCATATTTCTCTTGTTCTGTGTAGATACTACCGATATTGGCTAGTGTAAGGGCAGCAGAATAATTG
The DNA here is from genome assembly GCA_964385675.1 of uncultured Saprospiraceae bacterium. GTDB lineage: Bacteria > Bacteroidota > Bacteroidia > Chitinophagales > Saprospiraceae > CAYLSF01. The sequence continues at coordinate 5,125 of CAYLSF010000013.1, read as the reverse complement.
TCGTTTAATTCTCTTTTCATGTTTAGAGACTTATTGTACAATATTAAGGCTGAATCCCGTTGATTTTGAATATCATAGATGATGGCAAGGTTATTACTGAGATAGGCTATAAATCTTCGATTATTAATTTCTTCGGAGTATTTGAGCCCTCTTTGATAATACGCTTTTGCTATTTCTAGTTCATTTTCATCTTTGTAAAGAATGGCAAGACTATTTAAACAACGAACTATGGTTGCCTTATAATTATTCTTTTCAGCTATTTTTAGTCCTTTCTGAAGTGAGGCAAGTGCAATGTCCGTTTGTCCAGCCTTTTTATAAGCAAGTCCCATATTATTCAGCACATTTGCTTGGAGTGCCATTTGGTTAGTCTCTTTTGCTAATACAAGACTTTTTTGATAGGTTGCAACAACTGTATCTAAAGGGTAATTCTGAATTCCATAATTCACAGCTAATAAATTATAGGCTTCTCCAGACTTTATTTTATTATTTACCTTTTGACTTAACACTAGGCACTGCATTGTAAAATCGGTACTTTTTCTACTATCTTTTTGGTGATATGCCCAGCCTAAATCTAAAAGTGTTTTTAATCTTAAAGAGTCGGAAATTTGTTGATCATTTAATATACGCTCTAAACTATCAAGTTTATTAACTTGTGCGATTCCTTGTTCGCCAAATATTAATATTCCAATAATTATCAATAAGTGAATATTAAACTTCATCGTGTATTATTTCTTCTAAAACTATAAAATTTTATATGGTAGTTGAAATTTTTAAGTAGTAAATCGCTAATCTTTTTTTCTTACTCCTACATTAATCATTCCATCCCTAGTGTTAGCATACCGTTTCTCATCATAAATTGAAAGAATAATTTTATTAAAATAGATTATTTGAAATAGATTTAAGAATTTGCTAATCAATCGAATCATTTTTTAAATTAATTTTGGGCAATAATTAAAATGGATAGACGAATATGATAACGCTTAAACAAGGATATAACTGGGAAAATCCACAAATTTTTCAAGAAAATAAATTACCCCCTCATGCTCATTTTATTCGATATGAATCGGAGGAAAAGGCATTAAAACGGGAGGAGAATACTTCTACTTTTTATAAAAGTTTAAATGGATTGTGGAAATTCAATTGGGTTCGTAAGCCTTCAGACCGCCCAATGGATTTTTATAAAATGGATTATGATGATACGCTTTGGAACGAAATTCCTGTTCCATCGAACTGGGAATTAGAAGGTTATGGTATGCCGATTTATACCAATATTGATTATCCTTTTCCTAAAAATCCTCCTCATATCCCACACGAATATAATCCTGTAGGTAGTTATCGAACGACTTTTACGATTACTGAAAATTGGAAGGATAAACAAATTTGTATTCATTTTGGAGCGGTTCGTTCTGCCTTTTATGTGTGGGTGAATGGAGAGCAAGTAGGGTATAGTCAAGGCTCAAAATTACCTGCTGAATTTGATATTACGGAGTATTTGAAAGAAGGGGAGAATGTGTTAGCCGTTGAAGTGTATCGGTGGTCAGATGGTAGCTATTTAGAAGATCAAGATTTTTGGCGGTTGAGTGGTATTGAGCGAGATGTGTATCTCTTTGCTAAAAATCCAATTCATATTGCTGATGTAAATATTGATGCTGCTCCAATGAGAAGAGGGGATGGCTATTTATTGACCCAAATATTTTTAGAAAATAATACGGATCAACCTTTAGAAAACTATGAATTGTCTTTACATCTTCACGACGATAAATTAGTGAAATTTAATAGAACACAGTATTTAAATTTTCCAGTAGAGCATGATTATACTAGACCTGTTGTTTTACCACAAGTCGTTTTTAAAGTGGATAATTGGACAGCAGAAACGCCTAAATTATATACGCTTGTTGTTAAATTAAAAAATGATACAGGAGAACTCATAGAAGCCACAAGTTTTAGAGTAGGATTCCGAACGGTTGAAATTGAGGAGGGTGTATTTAAAATCAATGGGCAAAAGGTAAAATTGAAAGGCGTCAATCATCACGATCATCATTGCAAGAGCGGTCATGTTGTGAATAAAGGAATGCTCCTACAAGATATGCGATTGATGAAAGCCGCAAACATCAATGCAATCCGTTGTAGTCATTATCCGAAAGCCCCGTTTTTTTATGAGTTATGTGATGAAATGGGTTTTTATGTGATAGATGAAGCCAATATTGAAGCACATGGTATGGGAGCGGTCATGCAACATGAAATTGATGAAACGACACATATTTCTTATCTACCTGAATGGGAAGCCGCGATTTTGGATAGGGTAAATCGGATGTATGAACGAGATAAAAATTTCACTTGTATTATCACTTGGTCTTTGGGGAACGAAGCTGGAAATGGAGGTAATTTTCATAAGGCGTATGAATTACTAAAAAATAAACAACCTTGGATAAAGGATAAAAGCCAGCGTCATTTAGTGCAGTATGAGCAAGCCCTTTTTGAACCCAATACAGACATTGAAGCTCCAATGTATATGCGAATTTGGGATATGGAGAAATACGCTAAATCCAACCCAAAGAAACCTTTAATCTTGTGTGAATATGCTCATGCTATGGGCAATAGCGTCGGAAATCTACAGGAATATTGGGACTTGATTTATCAGTATGACGTACTCGGGGGAGGCTTTATTTGGGATTGGGTCGATCAAGGTTTATTGGCTAAAGACGAAAATTATGTAGAGTATTTCGCTTATGGTGGTGACTTTGGAGGATTGTATTATCAAAATGATCAGAACTTTTGTGCGAATGGTATTCTACGTTCCAATAGATTTCCACACCCCGCTTATTTTGAAGTTCAAAAAGTGTATCAAAATGTTCAATTCCAAATATCGGATTTAGAAAAGGGAGAATTTATCATTGAAAATAGATATGATTTTATTGATTTATCTGGATTTGAAATAGAATGGTTGTTACTAAAAAATGGAACAATTATTTATAGTGAATTTTTATCAACCCTACAAACTGCTCCACATCAGCAAGAAGTTATTACATTAGATATTCCTAATTTGGATAACGAAAAAGGAGAAATTGTCTTAAAGTTTTTAGTTAGGGTAAAGGAATCACAACCTTTATTATTTAAAGGAACAGGACTGGCGAAAGCGGAATTTATACTACGAATGGCTTCTATTGAAGTAGAAACGCTTTCCAATAAAACTTTGACGGTTACGGAATCTCCAACGACCTTATCCGTTTGGGGAGAGGATTTTATCTTGACATTTGATACCAATACTGGAAATATTGCGAGCTATGAATATTATGGAGAGTCATTAATTGTTCATTCAAATATGCCGAATTTTTGGCGTGCTGCCACAGATAATGATTATGGTAATGAAATGCCGAAACGGTTAGCCGTATGGAAAGCAGCAAGTCAAGAACGGGTGTTAAAATCCATTACTCGCTCTAGCGATGGAAATCAAAACCCTAAAGAACTGATGGTGACTTTTGCGTATGAAATTCCCGTAATTGAAAGCAAGGTATTGGTTCAATATACCATCTTTGGAAATGGTACGGTAAAAGTAACTACTCGCTTTTACGAAATTGGACAACATCTACCCGAACTTCCAAGATTTGGGACACAATTGGTGCTGCATAAAAATCTTGATTTTGTTCGATATTATGGACGAGGACCTCATGAAAACTATGAGGATCGTAAAACAGGAACATTATTGGGAGATTATATGACTACTGTGGAATCGATGTTAACTCAATACATCAGACCACAAGAAAATGGCAATAGATGCGATTGTAGATGGGCTAATTTCTATCATGAAACCATAGATGAATTTGGGGAATACAAGGACTTTGAAGAAGATTTTGTTAAGCGTAAAAATAGGGTAGGACTAAAAATTATAGGTTCGCCTACTTTTGATTTTTCAGCACATCATCAGTCCTTAGAAGATTTTGATAGTGGATTAATCAAGCAACAAACTCATACCAATGATTTAAAAAAACGACCTTATACTTTTGTTAATATTGACTATAAACAAATGGGGGTAGGAGGAGACAATAGCTGGGGAGCAAAGCCTTTGGATAAGTATTTATTGCAGCCCAAGTTGTATGCGTTTAGTTATTTTATTGTGCCTATGCAGTATTAAGTTGGTGTTAGATATCGGACGCTTTTAATATAGATGTGAACTAATAATTCATCTTTAGCAGCGGTTAAAAAGCGTCCAATATCTGCTTACTCATAAGAAACTCTAATCTGTCGCCTAACTTCATCCATAGCTTGATGTAGCATCAAACTATCTTCCCAACTCATCATATCACTTTTAATTTTGTTCACATTTAACATTCGATGAACCTCTTCAATCTCGTATTGCATACCATTTCCCAGTTCTTCAAACTCAAATCGCTCAACTTCTTGTGTATTTTGCAGAATAGAAATAGAAGTTGGTTCATGAAAACGGCTATTTAGTCGAAGCGTGCCTTTGGTGCCATGAATAGTAGCTTCTACCATTTGATGTGATTCCACAGAAGAAGATAAAAGGGCAATGGCATTATCATATTTAAATAACATCCCACAGGTTAAGTCGATTTCTTGCTCACTTAAATTCGCTTGAGCTTGAATCATAGAGGGATAACCCAATAATTGAGTAGTTAGGAAAATAGGATAGATTCCCACATCCAATAAAGAACCACCGCCTAATTTTTTACTGAATAAGCGACTATCAGGATCATAATCTGTATAAAAACCAAAGTCGGCATAAATGGATTTAACCCCACCAATTTTACCCGTTTCTATCAATGCTTTAGCTTTGATAAAAGAAGGAATAAATCGAGTCCAAAGGGCTTCCATTAGAAAGACATTATACTTTTTAGCACAATCAATCATACGTTGAGCCTCTACTGCGTTCATCGCCATAGGTTTTTCACACAGAACTGCTTTTCCATGTTCCATGGCTTGAATGGCTAGCTCTGTATGAGAAGTATGTGGCGTTCCGATATATACAACTTCGACCGCTTTATCTTGAAATAACTCCAAATAACTACCATACGCTTTTTTAGCTTTATGCGTCTGGGCAAATTGTTCAGCTTTACTTAAGGTGCGAGACGCTACTGCATATAATTCGCCATCTTCTATCATGGCT